>JBCBWU010000388.1:0-3610 GCA_039816955.1 Bacteroidota bacterium | reverse complement strand
ATGAAGTCAATCTGCTGACCCAGCCGTTCAGTATAGTCATAGACCACAAAGAAGTGATCTTCTTGCCACAAATCTCGAAAGAAGAATTAGCATCCTTTGCCCGCCGAAACCAACTCAAAATTTCCGAACGATTCGATATCTGGGAGGCCATCAATGAGCCATATTTGGACACCGAGTTTTCCAAGGAACAAGAACAGGCGACTATCCAAGCCCTAATTCACAATGGCGTTTCGGAAGAGGAGGTGAAAGGCATTCGTAAGAAGATATCTCTGACCATGTCCATGAATATGTTCGCTTGGGAATGGGTTTACCTGGGGCAATTTGATTACCTCAGTTGGAGCCTACGTACGAAGAAGAAATATTGGTGGAGTATGGAAATTGCCCTTAGGAATTATCAGAAAGATACGACGCATCAGTAATTACTTATCATAAACAATCTAACCACAGCTACGGGGGACATTCTTGAAATGCTCCCCCGTACTTCGTTAAGCATTTTGATCGCCGGAAGCCTAGCCAAAGTGGAGCGGGCACACCAGAAAGGAGTGATTAACCAAGCCGAGTATTCCGCAATGGTGGCCAGAAAGAAAATGGCAATCAGAGCTATGTTGAACTAAACGGTCTTTGTAGGGGCCTATGCTGACGACTAGCGACCTTCGACCAAAAAGTCTTTTAAGGCGTATAGCAAGGGCTCTGCGGTATTAGAGTTGGTAAACATGATGTAGCCGCTCTTTAGTTCATCGTACATTTCAAAAGTGCAGCGGAAATCACCATTGTTGCCACCGTGGCCAAAGACCAGCCCGTACGGAGAGTCACGTAGGGCAACACCCAAACCGAATCCAGTCTTATAACCATTGATCCAATCCTCTTCATCGCCCACGGTATGGAAGGTGAACATATCTTCGGCCCGCTCCTTAGTCAGTCCTTCTCGGTTCATTAGCGCTAGCGCAAAGGAAGCAAAATCCTTAGCCTCGGTATGCATACTCCAAGCCATTCCGGGCTCATCCGGGCAGTCAAACATATTTGGGGTGCCGTAGAAATGCCCCGCTACCTTAAGGTCGGTGAGCTTGTCGTTGCACATGAAGTAGGTGTTGGTCATACCTAGCGGCTCCAGCACTTCCTTCTCCATGTGAGCTTGAATAATTCCGGGCATTTCATCACCCCCGCCTCCGGCAAGGGTACGCTTAAGATACTCAAACCCTTCGCCCGAATAGCCGTAAGTGGTACCTGGGGTGTTGATCATTCTTCTCCCCCAATTGGGCAGACCCGTCACGTGCGTTAACACATGTTTACCTGTGATCATTCTATATTCTGGATACTCCTCCAGATCTGGAAATGCCAAGGATTCCGCCAAAGGTTTGTCAAGATCAAATTCCCCGCGTTGCACCAGGCGATTCATAGAGTAGGCGAATACGAGTTTAGTAATCGAAGCGGCTTCAAAAACAGCCTCATCTCTCAAAGGTGTTTTTGCAATACTATTCTCTACCCCGTAGGTGTTGTGGAATACGAGCTTGCCGTCTTGGATCAGCGCCAGGGAGACGGCAGGTATATTGTAGTAGGCTTGATAGGCCTCCACAAACGCATTAACTTGCTCGTGCGATGCTGTTGTGAAGGGGGAGTGTAAGATACCTTTCTCGGGCACCAGATCCGGCTTAGCAGCTACGGCTACCCCGATGGCGTCCATCTTGATTGTTTGTCCATCAGCTACGGTTAAATTGGGGATGTCACCGGTGCTCTCTATCCGATCCATTTCAAACCAACTGCCGCTTCGCCAACTTGGAGGTATGGTGACTTTGTAGGTTCCAGGAGGAAGCTTCAAACTATATCTCCCCAACGAGTCAATACTAGCATTGGTGAAAGTGTTGGGATTGTTGGTATCCGAAAATCGAACGGTCCACGGCCAATCATTTCCGGCCTCGCCCTGCCATTCCAATGTTCCTTCCACGCTACTAATGGCCTGGTTGGATTCCAGCAGTACGATGTCCCCGATCAAATTTGAATTCATAAACTTTTCTCCGCCGGGTGATCCCCAGGTGATCATGACGTGGTCTTGGTCGGTATCCTTGTCAAAGACACCATAGTCAAAACCAATCATGCGGCCTGCTTTCAGCGGACTAGCAATTTCAATTTTCCACTCGTAGGTGACGATATTGCCCACACGCTCAATGGCCAACTCAACTTGCTCAAAGCTGGCATCTTTGACTTGTGGATAAAAGGAAAGACCTTCTTGTTCGACAATTTTGCGGTGGTGCTCGTCTACTTCATAGGCAATTACGCCTCCACCTTCGGGGCTATGCAAAGGGTCAAGGTATAGTACCTGGAAGTCGTGGGTGGTAAAATGACTATCGTCGGGTGTCTTTACGTAGTCATCATCAGTCATGGTTACGGCAATGTATAAATGGCCAGATGCCGCATCATAACCGCCACGCCAGGAGGCTAGGCCATCTTCTGGGCCGTCAAGACCGTCTCCGTAGTGAACGGTTTGCATTTTGTAGATTTCCATCTCAGCCGGCCAGTCATCAAGCTTGCCATCTATTTCAATATTCGATATCGGATAGATGTAGGCGATGGCGCCGTTATTGGCGTTTAGAAAGGTACTACTGAGGATGCCAAAAATGAGCGTAAGAAAGGCCAAGGATTGTGTTAGTCGCATCAGAGGTGGTTTTTTACTTTATAGGACTCAATTTATGACTTATAGTTGCACAATTCTGCCTCAGTAGGCAGCCAAGCAGTACTTAGTTCTGTTTTATGTTTATCAATTGAGTATCATGTAACGCCATTGCTGGCCATTGGACTTTAAAGCTGATAAGGATTGTGAACGAAATACTACAGCAATACATCAACCGCTACGTGCATCTAAATAAGCAGGAACAAGCGCTTTTTAGCCAACTACTGGATACTAAGGTCTTTGGCAAAAAGGCACTGTTGTTTGAGGAGGGCCAAGTCTGTCGGCATCAGTATTTTTTGCTGGAAGGTTTAGTGCGCACCTTTTATGTAGATAGTAGCGGAAACGAACGCATCACCCAGTTTGGTAAGGAACACTGGTGGGTAACCGATATGGATAGTTTTATCCACGAAACACCGGCCAAGGTGAGTATCCAGGCTCTGGAAAAGACAACCGCCCTGGTAATTTCTAAAGAACGATTGGAAGAAGCCTATCTGCAGATTCCCAAAATTGAACGCCTTTTCCGCAAGATCACCGAGAAGTGGTTGATTGCTCAGCAACGGCACAGTCGTTTTTACATGAAAGCCAGCAGTAAAGATCGTTACTACGGCCTGGTGCAATCTATCCCTAATTTCGTCCAGCGGGTACCCCAATACATGATTGCCTCCTACCTGGATATCACGCCAGAGTACTTGAGTGAGTTACGGAAGACTTCGCGCTAATGATTTTGAAGTATTAGCACCGTTACTATCGTCGTACCAACGAATCTAACAAATCCTGCACATAAGAGCGGGCAAGCTCCTTACTAAGGGCTAAGGTGTCGATTACATGTACGTTCTGGCTAGTGGTTGTGGAATTCTCAGTTGTGGTTGATACAACTGGAACAAAGTCACCAGGATAATCCAATAAACGAACTAAGTCGACTTAGTTCGTTTATTGGATTATCCT
>JBCBWU010000387.1:0-3629 GCA_039816955.1 Bacteroidota bacterium | reverse complement strand
CAATAATTCATCCCCCAATATTGCAAAATCAGTCAAGCTATTCGCATCGGTGTCAATGAAATTTTCGAGTTGTGCATTGGGGTTCCCCATATCATAAGTAAATATACCACCACCAAAAAAGTAAAACTTACTGATATACATCGTTTCCTCCCTAATGACCAGATTAGTCGGTAGCCAGGGCAAACTGAGGTATACTTCCGTACTTGGCGCCTCACTGTTGATGTTTGATATTTTGTAAATAAGACCCTCTGACACAAATTCTCCCGAACTGACAAAATATAAATCCTCTCCATCCACGACCATACTACTAATTGGAGTAACGAAGGGGTTTTCAAAAATAATTGTTCCGGGATCATTAAGTATATCGCCGTCGTAGGCATATATTTTTACAGATTCAAACACTGAAGTAGAAGCTGCTACGTAGATTTTTTCCTCGGAAGCAACTACCGCATTCGTCACAGTGTATGGACCTCCGATTGTATCCAACTGTGCCAAAAGATTGAACTGGCTAAGTAGAAGAAAAAAGAAGGACAGTAAAAAAATCTTCATCTTGTTATTATTTGACTAAATAGTGCTGCTGAAACAAGATTTTTTTTGGACAGTTTAGGTATGTTTAAACTTAATGAGTGTGTTTTCACGCATAAGGCAAATTACATACTTTTAGCTCCTTCTCTATTTGAATAACATTAGAAGCCATCCCAAAAAGGAGAAAAATGACATTAAGAAAGAAGGCGAGAAGCGAACAAAGGCTAAAACGGCAAGTGTGGCTATGCGTCCCCCCTGTGTCTAGCAATGCCGTTATGCCTCAATTACAAGTATCAAAATGAATAAATGTTTTGGATGGTCTTGCCTGATACTCATATTGACCTTGAATTGTTCTTGCATTGAAAAGAAACCGGCTGCCGCAGAAACGGACAAACCGTCTTTGACGCAGCTGCCGAAATTAGACACTTTTAGATTCAGTTCGGGGACTCGCTCTATATTTCAGGATAGCAATGGGAATTATTGGATTGGAACTAATGGACAAGGTGTATGCTTGTTTGACGGAACGTCATTTGCCTACTTCTCCGCTCAAGAAGGCTTGTCGGGTAATCAAATCCGTTCAATACAAGAAGATAAATACGGGAACATTTGGTTTGGAACAGGAAGTGGAGTGAGTAGTTATGATGGAAAAGGTATAGCGAAATATACGGCAACAGACTATGATCCGAACTTGGAATGGGATGATTCAGGTAATTATTTGTGGTTCAATGCGGGTACAAGTCCAGGGGTTGAGCTGTTTGACGGAAGAGGTTTAAGATATGTACCGCTGCCCATACCAAATAACGAAAATACGTATGATTCGTATGGAGTAACCGGCATCTCAAAAGATAAAGATGGTCAAGTATGGATAGCCACCTATTCCGCGCTATTCAGCTTCAATGGCAAATCGATTACTCTTTTGGATAGCAGTCAATTGGGACTTAAAGCAAATGAGAAATTACATATACGAAGTGTGTTCGCAGATTCAAAGGGACGAATTTGGATCGGAAATAATGGAATTGGAGTGTTGCTCCACGATGGAGAATCGACGATCAATTTTTCGGAAATAAATGGACTAATTCACGATAATAGTCCGAAAAATGGGGATCGTTCGCCAGCAGGAACACTCGAGCATGTTTTCTCGATCGAAGAAGATAGTCAAGGCAATATCTGGTTTGGAGACCGAGACACTGGAGCTTGGAAATATGACGGAGTATCTATGACAAACTATATAATTGATAAGCAGCTTAAGACCCAAATGATTTGGGACATACACAAAGACCAAAACAATAATTTACTCTTTGCAATGGCCGACGGTGGTATTTATGAATTTGACGGGAAATCGTTTTATAAGAAATTTTGAAAAGGAAAAACGAACAGTTACTAAAGCAAAAACATGCAACAGATCTCTTTTTGGCCAACATGTATATTGGCAGGCTTACTGATGGCGATGTCCGCAACAATCACCGCACAGGAAGCTGAGCTCACGCTGGATGACCTATTCACAACGCCAAAACTGACGGGAACAAGCCCGTCCCGGCCTGCGTGGGCACCGAACAGCGAACACTTCGCCTTCTCCTGGAGCGAACCAGGAAATCCTGGGCGCGGCCTCTGGGTATCCACCAATGATGGGAAGGAAGTGCGTCTCCGTTCCAATACAGCATCCGCCTCTGTGCGCGATATGGTCTGGACCGACGCAAACACCATCATCAGCCTACGAGCTAACCACCTATGGCAGACCTCGCTGCGCCAAGGAGACGACCTCCAGTTGATGCCCGTCGAGGCCGGTGCACATAATCTATCAATATCGCCAAGTGGCAAGCAAGCGGCGTATATACGGAGCGGTGACCTCTGGCTGGCTGACTTCGTTTCCAAACAGAATCGCCAGCTCACCGAGATCGGCATCACCAGCCTATCGAGCTTACCGAAGGGGCGCTACAGCCGACCGGAACGTGAAATCGGTCCCGGCATCTGGAGTGGGCCAACGTACAAGTGGTCTCCGGATGGCAAGACCATCGCGTTTCACGCCGTTGACCGACGAGAGATGCGAAAGGTACCGTTCCCGGATTACCTCGCTACTGAAACCAACCCCAATGAGGTACGCCGAGGTTACCCAGGCGACCCCAACGAGATTCGCAGGGTGGGCCTGCTCGATGTAGAAAGCGGAAACATTATGTACCTCGAATTGCCAGCCCCGGACGCTAATCAGGTTGTCGATTTCACCTGGTCACCGAGCGGAACGCTGCTACTTGATATTGCATCCGATACGGCGGTTGAACGCAAGCTGTTTGTCCTTGCACCCGGAGAAAGCCAAGTACGCGAGATTTGGCGAGGGGTGCGAGAGAGCCGCATGTACACCTCCTTTGGATCTACCTGGCATCCGGATGGAAAGCAGGTCGTTTTCTTAAGCGATATGGGTGATCGCTACGGCCTTTACACCATCGATACGTCACCGTCTACGGATGATCGTCCGCAGCTCCTGACAGATCCGTCCTATGATGTGCTGTCCGCCCCAAGGGTTGCTGGTGGGGCGCTGTTTTACGCCGGCAACGGCCTTAATCCGTACGAACAACACGTGTATCGCCTGAATATATCCGGTGGCGATCCCGAGCAGGTGACGCGTCTTGCGGGGCGTAACTTTGGCTACCCCTCACCGGATGGCCGGCACTTGGTGTTCGTGCACAGCAATGACACATCACCGCCTGAGCTTTACGTAAGCAGCGAGGGGGGTGACGCTACGCGAGTAACCCACTCGCCCTTGCCCGCCTTTACGGAGCGGACCTGGGCGGCTGCGGAATACGTTAGTTTCCCCAGTCTGGTAGATGACTACATGCTGCATGCCCGGATTCTGAAACCTGCCAACATGCAGCCCGGTACGAAGTATCCAGTGCTGTTTGGGCCTGTGTATTCGAATACCGCTAGGAACCGCTGGGCCGGTAACTACAGCCTTGTACAGCAGCTGTTGGTCAAGAAGGGATATATTATTGTGCAGGTGGATTCCCGCGGTAGCAACGGTTATGGCCGGGCATTCCGTGAAGAATTTCTGCTGGGCTTTGCCGACCAGGACATTGAGGATTATGCGAGTGCCGTTGCCTACATGGAGTCAC
>JBCBWU010000386.1:0-3669 GCA_039816955.1 Bacteroidota bacterium | reverse complement strand
GCCTTTCCGGCTGCTGTAATCTTAGCGGCTGCTATGGGCGGGCCGTAACTCAGTGGAACGACAATTATTCGATCATTTGCCGACCTCAACTCGAGCATATCAAAAACTTCAAGGTGGTTATTGCTTAGCGCACTTGAGTTGCCAATCAAGATGTTCGACCCCGGTCTCAGCTCGAGGTTGATATTTTTAGTAAAGTACTCAATCGGGTAGTAGGCCAACCGCTGATAGTGAGCTGCATCTTGCAGTATGCCAAGTTCCTGATAGAGTTCGAATTCTTCCCGAAGCACAATGCCTACCCGTCTGATTTTCTTCAGGGCATCAGCGTTTTTTTTCCATTCCTCTTCCTTATCAACCTTTTTCCCGTAGATCGCTTTTTTAACGAAGCCTTTTACATTCTTACTGAAATCCAGACGATCTCGCCAAGCAAGAGCAGCTTTCAATTGCTTGGTCTTAGGGCCATATAGCTCGCGTTGGTAGATCAGTTTATTCGAATACACCTCTGCCCCCCAAACAATGTAGAGAATTCGGTTCAGGTCTACATTGGCCTCTAGAAGTTTAGCCCAGGTAGCGTTCATACCATGCAAGACTACCCAATCTGCGCTTTCAATGTGCGGAAGTATTTGCGCTACTGCTCCTTGCCCTTTGACAATCTTCGCCACAACTGGAGCTTGCTGAATAAATCGAATAGGCGGAGCTGAAAACGGACTTAGAACAACAAATGTATTCTGCCCGGGAAACGCGGTATCAAATAGGGTAAAAGCACCGTCGATGAATTTTTCATCCTTCGTTAGGTGTACAATCTTCATCAAGCTTGAATCATGCATTTGACAATATCTCGCACTACCTGCAGGTCTAGGTCATTGAAGAATGGGAGCCGGAGCAGTCTATCTGTGTAGAAATCGCTCATCGGCAGCTCCGGTATATCGTTATATTGCGAAGTGTAAAATGGACTTTTATGCAAGCTCAGGTAATGGAAAACAGCATGGTATCCGGCCTCTCTTAACCGTTTGATCGTTTGCTGGCGATGTTCTAAATCCTGGCAAACCACATAGAACATATGAGCATTGTTCGTGGCGTGAGTAGGGATAAAAGGCAAACGAAATAGTTGGTGCTTATCCAGCTCTTGAAATGCCTGTAAGTAAGTATCCCAGATACGTTTGCGCTTAGTCTGAATTTCGTCTAAGGCTTCCAACTGAGCATATAAAAAAGCCGCGGTTACTTCAGAAGGCAAATAGGAAGACCCGATATCTACCCAGCCATACTTATCTACTTCCCCCCGGAAAAATGCTGACCTGTTTGTCCCTTTCTCCCAGATGATTTCCGAGCGCCCTTCCAGGCGTTCATCATTGACCACCAGCATTCCACCTTCTCCTGAGATAATATTCTTGGTCTCATGGTAAGAAAAGGTAGCTAGGTGTCCTATTCCACCGAGTGGCTTCCGCGTACCATTTTCTGAATGGTAGAAAGCATCAATCGACTGTGCCGCATCCTCAATGACTAGAAGATCGTGCTTTTCAGCCAAGTCCATAATGATATCCATATCGCAAGCAACTCCGGCATAATGAACGGGAACAATTGCTTTAGTGCGCGCTGTTATCAGGCTTTCGAGCTGCTGTTCATCCACCCCGGGATGATCCGAACGAGAATCGGCGAATACAATCTTAGCACCTCTTAAAACAAAAGCATTTGAGGTAGATACAAAAGTATAAGAAGGGATGATGACCTCATCACCCGTCTCAATCTGGGCTAGAATTGCGGACATCTCCAGCGCATCGGTACAACTACTGGTCAAGAGGCATTTTTGAAAGCCATAGCGCTCGTGGAAGAACTGATGGCACGCCTTGGTAAAATCGCCATTCCCCGAGAGTTTACCAGAGTATACCGCCTGGTAAATATAATGCGCTTCCTTGCCGGTTAGACAGGGTTTGTTGAAGGGAATGTTGGTACTCATTTGATTCTTCTTAAAACTGTTTTTGTAACGTAGGTTCCACTGCTTTCAATCGTCTGGTGAACGAGAGTTCCGGCACCAAGCGTAGTAAAATCAGGAATCGAAACGCCATCGGAAATGATCGTACCGGCTCCAACGAAACATCCCTTTCCGATAGTGGCATTACCACATATAGTTACTCCAGGGGCGATGAAGCTTGCCGCACCTACCCTGCTGTCATGGCTCACAATCACCCCATTATTCAGTAAAGCCCCTTTCTCAATTACCACATTTTTTTCAACTACACAACCTGGATAGATAAATACACCAGCCTCGACAAGACTTTCCTTATCAATGAAAGAACTAGGGTGAGCAAAGGTGTAGAGTGAAGCTCCCAAGTGCTGTAGTTGTGATAGGAGCTTTATCTTAAAGGCAATGTGTTTATAGCCAATAGCTATCGCCAATTTCAATTCGGAATCCCCCGTAAGATCAGATAGGCCACCCATTACCGGTAAGCCACTAACCTCCGTTCCTGCTACGACAGTATCATCATACCACCCAACTACCTGAGCTTTGGGAGCTTGGGAAATATAGTGGCGAAACTGGCGCCCCAAATCACCTCCGCCAATGATCCCTACCTTAGTCATTTTAGTAGTTGTGTTTGACATGTCAAGACTTGAAGAGGATTAATCCTTAGGGTACCACGATCAGATAGGCATTCTAAAATTTCGGTATTCTTAATTTGTCGTTCTCTGACAATTTTATACATCTTCGACATTGAATTTTAGAACTTCGTTGGGCTCGGCTATTGGCCTGGCCGTAGCGCCGGAATAAACCAGGATACCGGCTCGCTTTCCAGCACCATCGATAACTTCATCGATAACATCACCTTCCTTCATTATAGGCATTGCCATATGGATATCAGGCCATTGAGCATGATGATTCTCTATAGCGGTTATTCTGCCCGCTGGCGGCAACACGTAGTATACCCCAGCAGGTAACGAAGATAAATCTGTTACATAGTTAGATCGATCAAAATCGCCAAGTGCCACTTCCAGTACTGCTCTTACAAAATCAAACCCGGTGGATAGGGGAACCATATGCGAGCCAATCAGCTCTCCGCCCATACGGCCTGCAACTTCTACGATTCTAATATCACCAGTTGCTGTTAGAAATACTTCAGTATGGCTCGCGCCACTTCGAATTCCAAGAACATCCAGAGCATTCATGGCAATAGCAAAGATATTCGACCTGACCTCTTCGCTAATTTCAGCAGGCTGATGATGTTCTGTTTCCACAAAAAATGGAGGACCAGTAGTTACCTTGTCAGTCACTGCAAGCGGATAATGAGTACCGCGACAGGATAAAATTTCAACAGAAAACTCTCTACCCACAATGAACTCCTCAACGATGGCTCTTCCTGCTAAGGAATTTTCAAGTGCTTTACGTATCGCAGCATCCACTCCCTCGGCAGATGTAACTTTAGTAACTCCCCGAGAGCCCGATCGGTCCGTAGGTTTGACAATAACAGGAAATTGCCAATCTTCATTGGTTTGGAATGTCGGAGCAGTAAAAAGCTCAAAACGGGGGCAAGGGACCTCAGCCTTGCTCAATGCATTACGCATTTCAAATTTATCCGTACTAATCAGCGTCGTTACCATTGAATTACCTACCAGACCTAATTCACTCGCAACATAATTAACCGTCGGCAATGCCATATCAGACGCAAAGCTTACAATACA
>JBCBWU010000385.1:0-3708 GCA_039816955.1 Bacteroidota bacterium | reverse complement strand
GCTACGGCACAGCCATTGGCATCAATCGCGCTAAGGGTATAGGTTCCAGCACTATCAACTTGGAGCTGATCACCAGTAGTGCCGTCGCCCCATACATAATTACTGTAGCCGGCAGCTGCTTCTAAAACCGTCGTCTCATCTGGACACAAATCGCTGTCTCCCGTAATTTCCGGCAGTACAATGGGGTACGGGCTAATACTGAAATTAGCGCTTTGCACACAGCCCTCCGGGCTAGTTGCTGTTACTTGGTAATCACCAGGGCCGGGTACGGATATCACAAGGGTAGAATCACCGGTACTCCATTCGTAAGTCTCAAAGCCGGTAGAGGCCTCAATGCTCGCGGGGGCTTCCGGGCAAATCTCATCCGGAAAATCCAGATCTAGATCCAGCTGCGGAGCATCCACTAGTTGATAGGAAGCAGTTCCTATACAACCAAATTCATCCGTAACACTCACCGAATAGGTGCCTACCTGATCGGTAATAAGGATGCTATCCTGTTCGTTATCCGACCATTCGTAGGTAGCGTAGGGTACAGCCGTTATCAACTCCACTGTTTGATCCGGGCAGATCGCCGGCGGTCCAATGATTTGGGGCTGGGGAGCGGCTAAGGCCTCAATTTGCACCTCTTGAGTGAGATTGCAACCGCTGCTATCCACTGCCGTCAGGGACAGTAAGCCAGGCGTGGTGGTAGTGGTCTGAACAGTAGTATCACCATTGGACCACAAATAAGAAACCAGATCAGCTGGTGCTGCTAAGGTCACTTCATCACCGGGGCAAAAGGCTGCTGTTTCCGGTAGTAATAACTGTAGGCTATCAAAATGAGTTAATTGGAAGGTGTCTACCCCCATGCAACCATTCGAATCTACAACCATCAGTGCGTAGGAAATAGGTTGATTGGCCTGGATAGTGGATAGCGTATCTCCGGTAGACCATGTGTAGGAAACAAAATTGGTATCTACGGTCAACTGTACGGTGTCCGTGTAACAAATGGTGTCTGGCCCCGCAATGATGGGGTCCGGAGTGATGAAGGCAATGACATCAATGATATCAGTTGCCGGGCAAAGACCATCCGCCGTAACGGTTACTTCGTAGGAGCCAGCCGCAACGCGGATATTATCGGTCTGCGCACCAGTACTCCATTGTATACTAGTAAAAGGGCCACCGCTCAAGACCAAATTGGTGGAGTCGGTACCGCAAATGGTAGTAGGACCGCCAATATCGACAGTCGCTGCCGGACTCACCGTAATGCTTATAGCTTCACTTTGTGGACAGAGGTACTCGTCCATTGCCGTGACCGTATATATAATGGTGCCGGTAAAATCTTCAGGAATGTAAACGGCAGTCTGCGCGCTTTCGGCGTTTTCCAGGAAGGAATTGCTATTGCCAGTACCGACCCACTCGAAGGTTGGGTTATCAGCTTCCGGTGCGGTGGCCGAAAGCATCAGCGTATCTGCGCCCTGGCACAAATCAATGGTAGTAGTGGGTACTTCAACGATCCAGTCTTGGCATTCGTAGATACAGTCGCCGCTGCTCACGCTGGCGTCTTCGTCGTAGTTGAGTGCATCCTCATCCAGGCAGCCACAGGTGTAGGGGTTGGGAAAGATGAAGTTGAGGTTGGAGACAAAGCCACGGTGAAGAGAGGCGTGGTCTGCGAAGCAAATCTCGGCTTCTACCAGGCCTTCGGGGCAGCCGCTCCACAGTTCAGCAAAACTGGTTACGGTACCAACACCGCAGGCATCATCTTGGGTAAGGCCAAAAGTACCTCCGCTAGCAATACCATCTTCTGGCTCGGTACCGGTATCGAAAAAGGTAACGATTTCGGGATTGCCTTCACTGCCGATCTCATCGGAGCTACCGCAATCACCATCGGGAATATTAAAGGCACATTCGGGGTCACAGTTACCCACGGCGCCGGGGCGCTGCAGCACATTGAGGCGCTCACCACAGGCTTCGATGAAAATACCCAGGTCGCCCTCGTATTCATGCCAGAGATCCATGGTGATCCCCGTGGGCCAACCAGTAATATCGCTATCGAAACGAAAATAGAAGCAGGTTACCTCAGGGTTACCGGCAACACTACCATCACCACCGACCTCCACTGGAGTATCTGGTAACGCACCTTCTTGGCCATCACAGGCTTGTCCGAAGACTGTCAGAGGCGACAATCCCAGGCAAAGACAAGCGAACAATAACCCCTTTTTTTGTAGATAGTTGAACATACACATCGTCCTTTGCACTTCCTAAATCGGGGTCAAATCGAGCATCATTGCGCGATCTGACAGAAAAGGCTGAATGCATGTTCATGAGATTATAAAACAACGTAAGGCATCACCCAGACAAACTGGTTTCAACCTGACGCAAAAGTAGCGAAGAAGCTCTTCGTCTGACTCTTCATTCCATAACGAACTCAGTCGTTACAATAGATCAGGCAAAAAGATTCACTAAAGTCAATACTCCTGTGTTGTGCAATTGTTTGGGTCGAAAAAACAGGAGTCGATCCAATTCCAAATTAACTGAGGCAAATAGATTGAGGCACTATGAGAACTGTGGGAACAGCCTCATCACCTTTTTTAAGGCGAGTGTAGAATAAACATAGCATGTATTACAAACCAACGCAAGAAGGGCGTTCTGGTTTGTTCATTGTACTTGTAAAGGTTGAACAAATATAGTTTTTACCCATTAGAAAAAGAAAATATTCTAAAATTAAAAAATATAAGCTCGCTCTAATGTGTGCCTGCTGACTTATACAACGGTGTTGTTTTAACGGTGTCCGGTAGACAAAGTCATGAATACCGTCATTTGTTCAGTCAAGTATTAAGTTTTAATTCCCCTACGTCGGAGTTCCTTCAATACCAAGCCGTACTCGCGGGTCATATCCCCCGTAACCGAACTGTTTTCTTGTGCTCGGCGAATCAAGTAGGGTACCACCTCGCGAACCTGCCCGTAAGGTACGTACTTGGCCACGTTGAAGCCCGCCTGTGCCAGGTTGAAAGTGAGGTTATCACTCATTCCGTAGAGTTGGCAGAAATTCAAATGCGGATGTCGCCGTTCAATCCCTTTTTCCACGATCAATTCCGCCTGCAGTCTAGCACTATCGGCATTATGCGAGGCATTGCAAGAAGCTATCTCTTCGTAGTGATCTACACAAAAGCGAATCGCAGTGTTAAAGGCATCGTCCGTCGCCTCTTTATTGGGTTGGATAGGCGAATCATAACCCATTTCCGCTGCTCTTTCGCGCTCCTTTTCCATATAAGCGCCACGCACCAATTTGGCACCCAGCATATAACCACCACGGGTAGCCAGATTATAAGAATCGAACAGAAACTGCAGGCGATCATGGCGATACAACTGGATGGTATTATACACCACTACCTTACCGCGATTGTAGCGCCGCATCATAACCGTTACCAAGTGATCAATGCTGTCTTGGATCCAACTTTCCTCCGCATCAAAAAATACGCCCACCCCTTGTGTAGAGGCCACGTGGCAGATGGAATCCAAGCGCTTCAGTATACTTTTATATTCTACCCGTGTTGTGCGCGTTAGCGGAATACCCTGCTGCAGGCTTTCCAGCAAACCAAAGCGGGCCATGCCGGTAATCTTGGTACTCACCACCGGTACAGCATCAGAATGTTTGGCAAATTCGATCGCTCGGATGGTCTCTTTCATCGTATGATTAAAGTCCTCCTCGCTGATCTTAGCCTCCGC
>JBCBWU010000384.1:0-3755 GCA_039816955.1 Bacteroidota bacterium | reverse complement strand
TTCAGCTGAGCCAGGTTCTCCATAAAAACATTTTCCTCGGGCCTGCGAAGTTGATAAAAAATATTGACTCTGCCAAAATGTTACAGAGGGGCTTGGGGGCTCTGGTGCATTTGATTACTTTTGCGTCGCTTTTTCAAACCAGGAACAAAACCAAAGTAAAACATGGCTGGCAATATCACTTTCACAATGATCAAGCCTGATGCTGTAAAAGCAGGGCATATCGGCGCCATTCTAGCACAAATCAACAAGGCAGGATTTCGCATCCGCGCAATGAAATTAACCAAGCTTTCTGCCGAGAAAGCTGGTGAGTTTTACGAAGTACACAAAGAGCGCCCATTTTACGGCGAATTGGTAGAATTCATGTCTAGTGGCCCCATCGTAGCTGCAATCTTGGAGAAAGACAATGCGGTAGAAGATTTCCGCACCTTGATCGGTGCTACTAACCCGGCAGAAGCTGCTGAAGGTACTATCCGGGCGTTGTACGCAACTAGCATTGGCGAAAATGCTGTACACGGTGCTGACTCTGACGAGAATGCCCTACGTGAAGGTTCTTTCCACTTTGCGGCAACCGAAATGTTCTAAGCAAATTTTACGAACTGCAATGCTTAGAATAGAAAAAGTCATCTCCAGGAAATGAATCCTAGAGATGACTTTTCAGTTTAGCCTTTCCCAATGACTACGGTCGAACCTCCGTTGTTTCAACTACCGCAGTTTCCGTTTTCGCTGGCTCTTCACCAAGTACCTCCAAGACCACTTCCGGTAGGTAGTCGGTCCAAGCGATATCGTCCTTAACAAAGAAGAAGGCCATTAATCCACCATAGATCAGGGTGGTTAATAAGATGGCTTTGCGGCGGTTTTTACGTTCTATGCGATCTGGCTTGTAAGACATCACTAATAAGTTTTTGAGGGTTGTTACAGCTTTACTAGTCCGTTGCTGTGGATTAAGAACGCACTTACTTGAACCCTTATTTTTGGAGTAGCGTTAATGAAGTCATAAATAATATTGATATCCATGTCCATCTGCGAAGCTATTACTGCCATCAATCAAGAATTAAGCCTCTACCCCACCCGACTCGTTGCCGTATCTAAGACGCAGCCCATAGATCGCTTACAAGAAGCATATGATTGTGGGCAACGCGATTTTGGTGAGAACCGGGTACAAGAACTAGTGGAAAAAGCAGCAATCTTGCCAGATGACATTCAGTGGCATTTTATTGGTCACCTGCAGCGGAATAAGGTGAAGCACATCGCTCCATTTGTCGATATCATCCATGCAGTGGATAGTTGGAAGTTGTTGCAAGAAATCGATAAGCGGGCAGCCGCTAATGAACGCACGATCAAGATTTTACTGCAATTTAAGATTGCGCAGGAGGATAGCAAGTACGGACTAGATGGCGAAGAACTCTATCAAGTACTGCAATCTGAAGACTGGCAAGCATTGAACAATGTAGATATTATTGGTGTCATGGGCATGGCCACCTTTACGGATAATCAAGATCAAGTCCGTGCTGAATTTCAGCAACTCAGCAAGCACTTCGAACAGCTCAAAACGAAGTTCTTTGCAGAAGACAACAAGTTCGCCGAAATATCAATGGGCATGTCTGGTGATTATCCCGTCGCCTTAGAAGAAGGCAGTACTATGGTAAGAGTTGGGAGTAAAATTTTTGGAGCCCGAAATTACAACTAGCCTAGGCCTTAACCTTTCTTCTTCTTATCAAAGTGGATACCGCAGCACATTTTATCATCGACCATAAACAACAAGCTCCCCATCATTCGCTTTTCGACGTAGGAAGTATGCTGTTCAGCGAATACTCGCCGGATTCGCTCAGCGAGATATTCATCGTAGGCCATTTATCATCTTTTTGATTAAAGATCGTATTAAAAGATCAAATATTATTATCTTTTCCAGCGAAAATTCGCAACTATAGTTTACCAAATTTTTAAAAGCCGAATTATGATTCGCAACTATCTACTACCTACACTAGCGCTTGTGGTGCTGGCTCTGGGCTGTTCTAAGGACAGTATCCAATCGTCAGAGGTTCAGCCTAATGACCCGGAGGTCATGAGCCGTATTGCCATCAACGAGTACGTACTTGAACAGTTAAAGGCTACTAACGCAGCTTTCGAATGGTCAGAAGCAAACGACCATATGCTGTGGAGCGCGATCTCGCACGGACGAGAGATTGCCGTTATTGGCTACCAACCCGCTGGTTTTGAAAACATCAACGAGCGTATTCACGAGATTGATGTGACCTCCGGAGAATGGCGCAGTGTACGCCAGGAACTTATTCAGTTGGTGCTCGCGGAAACCCAAAAGCATTTTCCAAACGAGAATATTAGTGAAGAAGATCTACTAGGAGGCATACCCGCCGAGGAAGATATTCCCGCTTTTGATATTCTCATTAAACATCCTTCTATCGTAACGGCCTTGCGCCAACGTGCAGATGTTCGTTATGTAGAGCCTATGGACTACGGCTATACAGAGATAAATGATCGCAGTGGTTCTGGTTGTGATGTTAGCCCTAGCTCCAATATACCTAGCGCAGATTTCACCACGGTATCGCCTTCGGGCAAAGTGCCTTGGAATTTCTATTTGTTGAATATTCCTTCTGCCTGGAGCACCAGCCAAGGAGATAATATTGGCGTTTGTGTGATCGATACGGGTACTTCTCCTAATCAACCTAAGTTGGGTAGTCAGTTTGCTTCCGGACAATCTACTGGTCGTTACATCGCTCGCTACGGTACCCACGTTAGTGGTTTCTGGTGGTGGGCTTCTAATGATGGCCCAGATGACGATTGTGGACACGGGACCCAAATGGCTGGTCTTGCTACTGGTCCACGTACCTCCGGTGGTTCTACGGTTGGTGCCGCTTACAAAGCTAATCTGATTTCTTATCGTGGCACTACAGATGTAATCGTCAACTCTTCTAGTGAAAAGAATGGCGTAAAGGATGCCTTAGTAGCGGCTGGAAACCGTAGTGATGTCAAGATTATCAGTATGTCGATTGGCGACGTGTTTTCTAGTAGTAAAGTCGCTGATGGTGTGCGCTATGCCTACAATCGCGGCAAACTCATCTTTGCTGCTGCGGGCACTTCCCTTACCTGGACCAGCTGGTGGGGTGTAATCTTCCCGGCTAACATGTCCGAGACGGTGGCAGTCACTGGCGTGAAGGAAGGATTTCCACTTCAACGTTGTAGCAACTGCCACGACGGATCTCAGGTGGACTTTATCGTTCCAATGCAGCGTCGTAACGACAACAGTAGAACTTCTTTGACGTTGGCGATGAGTGGTAATGTTCCAGCTTACGTAGGTGGTTCTAGCGCCGCTACCGCAACTACAGCGGGTGTCGCTGCCCTGGTTTGGGCTACCAGCCCTGGTTCCAGCCGGACAACTATTCTAAACCGCTTGAAGAATGCCGCCTCCATTTACCCAGGTCGTGACAACAACTTTGGCTGGGGAATGATTGATGCCAATTATGCGGTAAATAACTGATGCCCAACTACACTATGTCCATTCGCCATGCGCCTACGCTGCGTCTCTTCGCTAACGGCTACGGCCGCCGGCGAAAGCTACGAGCGTAAGCGTAAGGCTTCGGCCGTCGGTGAAAGTTTCGTTGGGCAATATCAATGGCAATCAAAATCGCAATGAAACAAAAGCGTCAATTGGAATTTTGATTGTGAACTGATTTAAACTTTTGTGGTGCTGGTGAGCCCAACGCCTTGTAGGTTCTGGCGAAGAGGCTTTCTGAGTGCAT
>JBCBWU010000383.1:0-3760 GCA_039816955.1 Bacteroidota bacterium | reverse complement strand
TCAAATTCGACGCGGTATTCTTCGCCGGTGATAATTCCATCAGCCATGGCCCAGTTACCGTCTACATCCGTGTACGTAGAGCTCCGGCGTAAATGTGATGCCGGCTAGGGTCGCATAACCACCGTAGCTGCCGCCGTAGATCGCTACCCGCTGGGGATCAGCAATGCCCTGGTCAATGAGCCAGTGTACGCCATCCGTAATATCATCTTGCATTTTACAGCCCCATTCTTTGAAGCCCGCTTCCCAGAAGGCCCGGCCATAACCGGTGCTGCCACGGAAGTTAACTTGCAGTACGGCATAGCCACAGCCCGCCAGCAGCTGTGCTTCCGGATTGTACCCCCAGCTATCACGCACCCAGGGGCCGCCGTGCGGGTTAATGATGACCGGTAGATTTTTATTGCTGGATCCATGAGGTAAAGTCAGATAGCCATGTATAGTAAGTCCGTCACGACTGGTGTACTGAATGGGTTCCATGGCGGCCATGTCCTCTTCATTCATCCACGGGCTTACCTCCCGGATCAGTTTGAGATCATCTTGTTTTTGGTCGTACAAGAAGTAGGATCCAAGCGAGCGGTCGCTGAAAGTCCTAAGTAGAAATTTTTCTTCCGCCTTGTCGGTACTCACCACCACAATCTCGTAGCCATTCAGGGCTTCCTTCCACCGTTGGTAGCGTTCTTGTCCCCCTGGGTCAAAGAAATGAACTTGCCGTTTCCAGGTAGTATAGCTAACGCTGGTGAGTACTTTACGCTTTCGCGAATAGCGCAGGTCTGAGACATCCACTTCGGGGTGGGAAAAGAGTGGCTCGCCTACTTCTTTGGCCTGTTCCAGATCAAAGGTGACAATGGCCATCTTATCACGTTCCAGGTTGGAAGCGGCGTATAGTAAATGCGGTTGGTTAAAATCGAAAAAGAGTGGGCTAAGGCTTTCTCGAAAGTTGGTCGTGTGGACCACCTTAAAACTATCTTCTTCCGTAGCGCGGTAGAGCAATTGTTCATTTACACCACCAATCATTCGGATGGCTGCTCGCAATCGTCCTTCATGATCCGTAATCCATTGAACAATTGGTTCTAGTGGGTCTGTATTCTGCGCTATTTGCTGCAAGTCACCCGTATGAATATTGATTCGGTACGGCTCGAATAGTTGCGGATTATTCTTATTAAGACCAATGATGAGTTCCTCTTCGTTGTCTTCGAGTTCATCAATAATCTGGATGGTTACTTCGGGAAAAGGAGTGAGATCGCGGGCATTTTCGCCATTTTTATTAACGGCAAAGAGCTGGAAATTTTCATTTCCGCCACTATCCTTGACGAAGACAATACGATCGTCACTGGCCCAAAAGAAACTACTAATACTGCGGTCAGTCTCAGAAGTGATACGTACGGCCTCTTCCTCATCCAGGCGGCGTACGTGGATATTGTTCCGCCTTTCGTAAGGCGCAAGGAAGGCCATGTATTCTCCGCTGGGGGAAAGCTGAAAGGCAATCTGTTCTGGTAAGCGGAAGAAGTCCTCTACCGCGTAGGAGAGATCACTAGGGATGTGCTCGCTTAACGCAGATATAGCTTCAGGACTACTAGGCAGGGACGGGTCACCAGGCAGTTGCTGATCGGGGGGATTTTCCTTCATGGTGTAAAATAACGGAATTTCAACAAGGCATCGAATTCGTTCAATCGGTAAATAGCTAGCAATAAAACGGGCATTTTGTTCACGCAATAGCGATAATGCCTAAATTTCATACACTCGCACCTTGCGTTTTTTGATTCGGCCATTGTCTACAAGAGACAGCAGTTGTTTGAGTTTATTTCGTTTCACAGCGACGAAAGCGCAGTCTACTTTTAATTCAATAATTCCCAGGTCGTCTTTGCTTAATTGCCCCTTTTTAAAGAGCAAACCAGCAATATCTCCCTTGGAAATTTTATCGCGTCGTCCACCAGATATGAATACGGTGGTCCAGGGAGAAGGTTGCAAGGCCGGGGCTTCTGGCAAGCTTTCTACCGGGAGTTGACCAATAAAGTCCGGTAATTGTTCATTTTTCCAGTGTAGCACGTAGGCCGTACCCTGCCGATGCATACGTGCGGTACGCCCGTTGCGATGGGTGAATTCGTGTGCGTGATGCGGCAAGTGGTAGTGAATGATGAATTTGATTTCTGGCACATCAATACCTCTGGCTGCTAGGTCGGTTGCAAGTAGAAGTTGGTGAGTCCCATTGCGAAATTTGATCAAGGAACGTTCCCGCTCTTTCTGCTCCATCCCACCGTAAAAGCAGGCGTGACTGATCCCTTGTTCACTAAGGAAATCACTAACGCGCTGAATACTGTCCTTGTAATTGCAGAAAATAATGCCTGGTTGCGTACCTAAATGGCGCAAGGCATCACCCAGGGTATGCAGTTTGTCTTTTTCTGGTGAGATGATGCTCTTGATCGCCAGGCTGGCATTTCCCTCGTTGAGGTGATCAACAACGGTAGGATTGTTCAGGGCTAAGAAATCAGGCCATTCCTCCGCCTGAGTAGCCGAGGTCAGGATGCGCTTCTCTAATCGCGGAAGCCCTTCGACGATGGCCGACATTTCTTCACTAAATCCAACCTCCAGTGATTTGTCAAACTCATCGAGCACCAGATACTTCAATTCTTTCGTAGAAAAAGTACGGCGCTTCAGGTGATCGGCTAAACGGCCAGGCGTACCGATCAGTAGGGTAGGAGGATGCTACAGATCCTGAAGGTCTTTAGCTACCGGACGGCCACCGTAGATGGCATTTACCTTATACCCAGTACCCATATCTCGTGCTACGGTCTCAATTTGGATGGCCAACTCGCGAGAAGGTACTACCACCATACACTGGATTTGAGTACTATCCTGTTGGAACTGGGCTAGCAATGGCAAGAGAAAAGCCAAAGTTTTACCACTTCCCGTTGGCGATAGTATGATGACGTCATCGGTATGCGCTACGGCGAGCGCAGCTTCTTCCTGCATGCTGTTGAGCTGGTCTATGCCCAGCTTGCGCAGGATCTGTTCTTGATTCTTACGGGGGGAAAGCATGCCGCAAAAGTAGTTAGTTATTTTGATAAAGATTGGTGGCAGAGAGGCATTGCAATGCGTCTTTACCGCTAGTTGGCATTAAGTCAAGAAAGAGTGTAGTTGTACCCAATACTGAATGACTAGATTTAGAATCGTTTTTAGGCGTTCCAGATTGCAGTTATGCCTCCTACTTTTCAGCAACTTCCCTATCTTGCGCTGCCAAATTCGACTAGCCCTTATGATTCTCAGCGATATCAAAATTCTGGAAGCGATTGACAAAGGAGAAATCGTTATCGACCCCTTTGATCGTTCTTGCCTGGGTACCAATTCCTACGATGTACACCTCGGTAAATGGTTAGCCTATTATAAGGACCATATCCTGGATGCGCGCAAGCACAACCAAATTGAGTACGTGGAGATTCCGGAAGAGGGCTTTGTCCTACACCCCAATACACTCTATTTAGGGGTCACCCTGGAATACACCGAAACGCACGCCACCGTTCCTTTTCTTGAGGGAAAAAGCAGTGTAGGCCGCTTGGGTATCGATATTCACGCTACTGCGGGTAAGGGCGATGTTGGTTTCTGTAATACCTGGACCCTCGAGATCTCCTGCACGCACCCAGTACGTGTATATGCGGGTATGCCCATCGGGCAGTTGATCTATTTCCAGGTAGATGGTGAGATCGAGAACTATTACAACCGTAAAGCCAACGCCAAGTACAACACCCGCACGGTCAAGCCAGTGGAA
>JBCBWU010000382.1:0-3834 GCA_039816955.1 Bacteroidota bacterium | reverse complement strand
CGTACCAAACTTCTCGTATTCCTTTGGCGTCGCCAGCTTAGTCCGGTTTACATTGGCTTTGGCCTCCACTTTTTCTTCTGCTCCAGCCTCTGTCTGCTTTTGTATGGTTTGCTTTGCTACAGCATCCGCTTCTTTCTCCTCCTTGCTATCAACTGCGCCTACGGTTAAACCTTTCTTTTGTACTGCACCGGCTGCTGGGTTCTTCGGAAAATAGGAAGTCTCCTCCCCCTTAGCTGCCGTAAAGAAGGGTTTTCTCTTTTTGCGATTCTTAGTATTGCGATTTCTCCGGAATAGCCGACTGAGTTTCATACGACAAGTTTTTTGATCAATCCTCCAAGGCGAAGCAGATGAGGTCTACAAAGTCAAACTTCCCTGCTTCCCGGCCCAAAGTTGGCGTCCAGCGCGGATGTAGTTTCAGGTACGACCAGTCATCATGCTGCATGATGGTCATAAAGCACTCTCCGAGAATACGACTTCCTACCGGGCCCAAAAACTCTCCATTGTTACAAACTTCTGCTTCTCGTAAGACGTAGAACCACAGCGGAGTACCCGGGAAATCGAACTGACGGGTCTCTTCTACCGCAATCGGTTCTACACCTAAGCGACGGGCTAAATCTTCCCCCGAGGGTAGACCATACACCTCTCCACGCATCAGATTACGAAAGGCCAAGGATTTGTGCTTCCGGTTGTCGGTATTGATAAACGGAATATTGTGAAATTCGCGGGCCAGCTTCGTATCAATCTTACGAGCGAACTGAACCCGGCCATCACCGAAATCAAAAATGTAGCGCCAGTCGACGAATTGCTCCATCTCTGAAAAAAAGCCCAATTCAAAGAGGCGTTTTTCCAGATTGGCGTTGATGCGGTTCCGGCTTCGTGTTTGCGAATGCCCCACCCGGAATACCGCTCCGGAGAACTCCAGCGGCATGGTACTGGGGCTCGTGTAGTATCGACTGCCGTTCGCCATTAGATCCTCAAAAACAGTAGGATCCATCATCTTTTTCAAGTAATCGTAAATGATGACCCAGTGGTAATGCCAGATCACCAACTTACGTGCCTCTTTGAAGACGTTGGCGGGACAGTTATTGCGCCTTAGCCAGTCTACCATGCGATTATGAAAGCGGATAAATAGCACCTGCATGCGGCTCACAATGATATTTTCATCGTTGCGCGCATCGGGAATGATCGCCTTGCACTGGGCATTGCGTTGCAAGTCGTACCACTCCTCGTCTTCTGCTGTAAAGCGTTTTCCTAAGAGAAGTTTATCCTTGTCTTTTGCATCGTAATAGAAGGTCTGCTCTTTTTGTCCGTACAGACAATCCAAATCAAAATTGATGGTACGATCATTCTGAAAACGATCCACAAACTGAATACCGGAGAATTGAGACGTACTATCGAAGGTGATATCATGCGCCAAAAACTGGCTGAAGATAGCCAGACCGTTACTGATGGTCGTGCTGTCTCCATCCGGCAAGCAATCACCGCGGTCCATCATCTTTTGGGACAACAGCCACAGGCGATTATCCTTAACGTCTAAAGGATCAAGTTCGGGAAAAAGACGCGTGAAGTGGTCTTTTTCGGAGGTGATGAATGTAGGGTTTTGTTGGGAGTGCATTTAATCAATTACATTTCGTTAGATAAGAAAGACTGTTAAAGGCAAGCGTTCGTATATAATAATCTCCTACTCAAGTTTTTCTTCAAAACTGATTATTGCCAATAATTCGTCACCTGACGAAAAAGTAAAGGCAAGCTTGCACAACGGAGTGCTGTAACGAAATATTCCTCCATGACTAAGTTCTAATGTAATCTGTCGACCTATTTTTACTTCATCTGGTTGACCGAAACGGCTAATTATTTCGTCCTTTTTTAACCCGAAGCTAAGTCCAAATGGTAAATTATGATATTGACCAGTAAAATCACTGTATCCCTGAGAGAAGAACTGAATAGCTTCTATCTGTCCAGCCCTGACATAGGTGGACATACCAAATTCCTTATTCTCGTACCATTTAACAATAGCGTATTCCGGTTCTTCAGTCGATAGCGAAAAATCTTTGCAAAAGACATGGAACATCTTGGTATTTGTGGAATTACCTAAAAGTTTAGTAAACCAAGGCAGTTCTGATTTCCACTTATTTACAACTTCACTCATCGTCTCCATTTTGCGATTCCATTTTTTCTCTAATTTCTTTTAATCTAGATTCCCTTGCTCTTTCTTCCCGCTCTGATTTTTGTTTCAGCCCCTTATGATGCTTTTGAGGATTGTTACCCTTTGTATGTTCCGCTCCTCCACCGACCGCTTCCGCATCATGAATAGCGGCTTTCCCACGATTGAGATCATTAATTCTCTCGGCAACGCCTTTTTCCAGTAACCATCTGCTCATTTCATTTTTAGATAACTTCCTACCATCATTCTCTTCTGATGCTGCTTCAACAAATTTTGCTTCAAGCCTAGTTATTTCACTGCGTGTTGGTTTTTTCTTACTCGAATTTTCCAGAGCTGTAATTGTCTTCTTTTCGAGTCTTAGCAATTCATTTAAGGCTTGTTTTAGTTTTTCTGATTCACCTTCGTCAGCCTTTGGGAGGCCGTCTTCAGAACTTGTCCTAAAAACATATTCATAATCCCAATCTTTACCTCCATCGACAACTTTAATAGACTTGAAGACAGGATGCTTACTCTTTACATTTCCTGCTACTTTTCTTGCATTTTTTTCTGTGATCCTACCCTTATCCGAGAGCTTTTTCTGATTCTGTCTTATTGCTTTTAAACCCGCATCCTTGTCCTTCTGCGTATACTTTTGCTTATCATCCTTCCCTTTCGCATCCTTCCCTTTACCAAACAATTTACGAATCTTCGTCGCCAAGAAGTTGACGATCTTACCAATAACCTTATCGATGGGCTTACGGATCTTCTCAATGACCTTCTTAATGGCCTTGCCAATTCCGCTCAAGTTGAGCATGCGGGCCAGGAAGGACAGGATCATCGGAATCGTCTTGGCCATGGCGTTCTCGATGAAATTGGCGGCTTTCATGACGGCACCATTAGCAATCTCAGCGATGGAGTTGAAGATGGACATCACGAACTCCATAATGCGGCTCAGGTTGTCCTTTAAGAACATGATGAGCTGGTAGATCTTCATGGCCGCTTGTACCAGCGCTCCCGCAGGATTAAGCATACTTAACAGCTGGATCGTGGCCGATTTGACTACTTTGGTCACCACCCAGCTCTTGATGCCCTCCATGACCTGTTGCTTGATCTCGCCGACCTTCTCCTTCAGCATTTCCCACAAGGCAATTGGCCCTTCGGTCACTACGCGTTTGACGATAGCAAAGCCTTTTTCCGCCAAGGCGACTGGCTTCTCCCCTACTACTTTGACAATCTGTTTGCGGATACGCGGATAGGTGAGTCCCAGAATTTGGAGCACCAAATGCAGCACGCCCTTCAGATCAAACTTCTGTGGCATCTGGATAGGTACATCCGCCATGGCACCGGTAAGCCAGGTTACCAATCCGCCAATAAGGTGTTTCTTGATGTTTTTGACGAAGTTCTTAATACCCTTGCCAACGGCTCCGGCCAGGTTTTTGAAGAAACCAATCGGGTCGGTGATGATCTTCATCAGGGCGGCTTTACCCTTATTGATGATGCCCATGATGGTTTCCACTGGTGCCCCCACCAGCTTCAAAGCACCTCGGAAGATGAACTCCTTGATCGCATCGACAATGTTCAGGGCAAAGGTTTTCACCTTGCGGTAAGGCGCAGCGAAGATGTACTTCAAGATCTTCAAATTGCCGCTAATGCCCTTGAAGATTGACATCTGATCCCAAGCCTGACTAATG
>JBCBWU010000381.1:0-3865 GCA_039816955.1 Bacteroidota bacterium | reverse complement strand
GACTAATCTTACTACCTTGCTTCAAGGCCAGTGGCTCTTCTTTCGTTTGCTTTTGTAGATAGTCCACCAACTCCTTCAGTTGATCTACACGCTCACCCTCAGCTTGTTGCTGGAGCGTATCAACCGCTTTATCCAGGGAAATATAGAAACGCTCGTTCTTAAAAGGCTTCAACAGATAGTCAAAGGCAAATATATCGAAGGCTTGGATTGCGTATTCATCGTAGGCCGTGACAAAAATAGTGAGTGGCCATTGTTCCTTTGGTAAAGCGCGCAGGACATCAAAACCTGTCATGTCTTTCATTTGGATATCCAGGAAAATGAGATCGGGTTGCTTTTCTGAAATAGCCTTAATGGCCTCTGTACCATTGCGGCACTCCTGAATAATGGTCACATCAGAGCGATCTTCCAATAACTTCCTCACCCGCTGGCGAGCCAATGCCTCGTCATCAATAATAAGTACGCTGATCATTTATCCTTGCTTTAACGGGATTGCCACTTCGCTGGCTACCCCCGGATGAGTATTTATAACAGAGAAGCGGTAAGCATCGCCGTACATGGTAGCTAGGCGTTCTTTAGTATTCTGTAAACCGGTTCCCAAATCGAATATTTGCGCCTGGTCCTCCTCTCGGAACCCCTGGCCATTATCGCTGACCCGCAGTAGCAGGTGCCCATTCTCTCGTTGGGCTTCAATAGTAATTTCTAAGTGCAAATGAGCGGAGGAAAATCCGTGGTGTATCGCATTTTCCACTAGCGGTTGTAATAACAGCGCCGGCACCTTCACATCTTGCACATCTTTAGCGATAGACCAGTTCACACTCAAGTCTTCGCTGAAGCGCATCTTCTCGATATCCACGTAACGCTGCAACAACTGTAGCTCATCCTTGAGCGGGACCTTTTGGGTATCCTTCCAATCCAATACCTTGCGCAATAGATCCGCCAAATCTACAATCATTACCTGCGCCTTCTTTACATCAATATCCATTAAGCTATTAATGCTATTCAAGGTATTGAACAAAAAGTGAGGATGCAACTGCGAACGGAGCATCTTCATACGTGCCTGCAATACCTTAGTTTCCAATTGCGATTGCTGTAGCTGATGCTCATTATCGCGGCGGACATAATAATAGGTATAGGTTACCGCTACAATAAGCAGGTAGATAGGCACTAAAGTATTGGCGTTGATCAAGTAAGCGTAGAGATGCTCTTCTTCCGTCAGTTTACAGTCTCCAAAAATCTGACAGAGCATTAGCGCAAAGAACGCGAAGGTGCGATACCACAGGAAAGTAACCGGAAAGATGAGCAGTACATGCGACAATATCACCCGGTAAGCAGGTGTACCTCGCTTGAGCAGATTACGCGTGAAGGTGATAATGCCCATTATAAAGACCAGACCGATAACCGTACCTAGTAGACGATCGCGAAACATTTCGCTGATCGACATATTGAGGTCATCCAAATAGTTTACACCATAAATCCTCGCAGCTGTAGTGAGCTGCAGAAAAACGTAAAGGATGACTATACCAATGACCAGTTGTTTACCGGACCATGTCCTTGATTGCGGAGCTTTTGTAGACAAATTAGTTGTGGTTTGGGCGGACAATTATCTCCTCAAAAATACAGCATTTACGCCTATCCGGACATTTTACCACTGCGAGCAGGTCCGTTTTGGCTGCACTGGGCATCCGATTCGCAGCATCGGCAGTGGTTCCGTCATTTATTATCCTACATTTAAAGTGAAAATGGAAGTGCACCAGTAGAATAAAAGGTGTACATATGTGTGGCTAAATTGCCGAAATCACCCGGCAATGATTATCTAAAACTGTTCGGTAGCTGATATCGACAGTATATTAGAACCAGGCAAGCGACCCGTAATTGTTACGAGGTCGCTTGTTTTTTTCACTTATCCGCAAAATTTGTCTCGCTCCCTCGCCTGGCGCTCCTAGTACGAGATCTCTTTCAGGCTGCCACAGTATTCTTCTCAATTTGCAGCTGAAACGATTACCGATTGTAACATGATTCCGTTTATCGGTAAAAAAATATCGTTTATCGATTTCGCCTTCCGTTCACTCCAGATTTTTGCCTTTTCGTCGCGAATTTTAGGTGGTTCAGGTAATAAAATTGGGGGTAGGGGGTGTTTAGGTGCATCTTTGTTGCAACCAATCGGATATAAGCCTCGTCTTTAGAACGTAACCCGATTGAAACCCACACAACCCGACGTTATTATGAAATCCCGACTGTTGTATGCAGCAGTACTGACCGTACTGTTAGGTGGACTTCTTATGTCTGCCGCACCCGAACCAAGTTTGACCGTAAGAAGCCAGCAGAGCTTTTTTGACCGCCTGGTAACCCCTGAAATCACTCAGTTTACACTGACCTTTGACGTAGATAACCTATCGGCAATGAAGCGCTCAGATGAGTACTTCCCCGCTACTTTCTCTCACCAGGGAGAAAACTGGGATGCTAAGGTTAAAGTACGTGGCCGCTACCGCCGCCGTGTTTGTGATTTTCCTCCATTGAAGTTGAAACTCAACAAAGATATGTTGGAAGCCGCTGGTCTACAGCGCCACAACAAGTTTAAGTTGGTCACCCACTGTTCTGACAACTTTGACAATGCAGACAACGTATTGCGCGAGCATTTGGCCTACGAACTGTACAACCTTATGACTGGTGAGGGCTACCGCACTCAATTAGTACAGGTAACCTACCGCAACTCTGCAACTGGCGAAACCACTAAGCGCTTTGGTATCATCATCGAGGATACCACCGAGATGGCACACGCTAATGGTGGCGAAGAGTGCGAGGACTGTTACAATATCGATTACAATCGCTACGAGAATGGTAACCCTGAGCAAGTAGCATTGTTCCAGTACATGATCGGTAACAGCGACTACGGTTTCAGCACCCCACGTAACATCAAGCATGTTCAGCAGCAAGCTGGAGGCGCATTCAAAGTAGTTCCTTATGACTTTGATTTCTCTGGCCTGGTTGACTCAGAATACGCTATTCCTAATCCTAACTTAAACCAAACCAGTATCAAAGAACGGATCTTCGTCTGGGACTTTGATCAAGCGCCACAATTGGACAACACGATTGCCCAATTCCTGGAGAAGGAAAACGAAGCAATGGATTTGGTAGCTAACTTCCCGCACTTGAGTCGCGGTAGCAAGCGCCAAATTACGAAGTACCTCAACGGTTTCTTCAGCAGCTTGCGCGACAGCACCTTCACCACTGGTGCTTAAGCTTAGCAGCTGCGAGAGATAACGTCTGGGGAAAAGCATAAGCTAGAGAACCACCTATATAAAGAGCCACCGTGCCGGTCTGAGGATAACTCGGGCCGGCACGACTCTTTTTTATGTACTACATTTTTTGAGCGAGTATTGGTCCATTCGGGTGGTTGTTCTATCTTTGCGCATGGAAACAATACAAGCAAATAGCAACAAGTTCATCGGTGAAGGATTAACCTTCGATGATGTACTTCTCGTCCCCGCATACAGCGAAGTCCTCCCCCGCGAAGTAGACATTTCTACACAACTGACCCGCAACCTCCGCCTTAACGCTCCTATCGTTTCTGCAGCTATGGATACGGTTACCGATAATAAACTAGCCATCGCAATTGCGCGTATGGGTGGTATTGGTATGATCCACAAGAACATGACCATCGAAGAGCAAGCAGAGATGGTTCGAAGTGTGAAGCGAAGTGAAAGTGGGATGATTGTGGATCCTGTAACCTTGCCAGCTACCGCAACGGTAGGCGATGCAGAGGCACTTATGCGTCGCTTCAAGATTGGCGGTATCCCAATTGTTGATGACCAAAATCGACTCATTGGTATTCTTACCAATCGCGATTTGCGTTTTGAGGAGAACA
>JBCBWU010000380.1:0-3884 GCA_039816955.1 Bacteroidota bacterium | reverse complement strand
CCAGAATTATGATAGCTACGAGGCGATTACCAATAGCTGGGTGGAGGTTTTGGAAATAGGTACTGGTCGTTCGGTCTACCGCTTTGCTGATGCCGAATCCCTTAACCACCTCCGGTTTTCACCGAATGGAAAACACCTGGCCTTTGCCGGAAGTACAGTAGGCTTTGCAGCCAATGATGGCTTGTTTCTAGCAAACCTCACTAGCGGATCCACCCAAAATCTCACCTACGCGTTTGACCCCACCATTTATGATCTCCAGTGGATGGATGAAGAGCACATAAGTTTCCTGACACCGAGGGATGGAAAAACGGGACTATATCAAACGAACTTGCAAGGTGATATCAACACACTCATTGCTCCAAACTGGGTAATATCAGAATACCAAATTGCAGCACAGGATATACTCTTCATTGGTTCCTACAGCACTAACCTGCCACAGCTCCACCGCCTGCCAATGGAACAAGCACCCGCAACCGCTATTCCACTGACGCAGGTCAACGCAAGCCTGCAAGACAAGATTAAAACCAGCAGTGCAGTCATTACCTATAGCAGTGACGATGTTCAGGTACAGGGAATCGTAACCTTCCCTCCCAATTACGATAGTACTACAAGGTATCCGCTAATGGTCATCCCACACGGCGGCCCTGACGCTGTTGAGTTAGACGGCTATGATCGTTTTGCTCAGTTTTTTGCGGATAATGGCTACGTTGCTTTTCGTCCTAACTTCCGTGGCAGTATCGGCTACGGTCGGGAGTTTTACGCTGGCAATCGCAATGCCTTCGGCCAAACGGACTTTGCTGATATTATGGCGGGCGTGGATCGACTAATTGAGATGGGCATTGCCGATGAGGACCGCTTGATAATCGGTGGCTGGAGCTATGGTGGCTATATGGCCAATTGGGCTATCACACGAACGGATCGGTTTAAGGCAGCCATTAGTATAGCGGGTATTTCTAATTTGGTCAGTCTTTATGGTCAGCACGAATTCAGTAATCGAGACATTGGGGATTGGGAGTACAAATCTCGGCCAGTAGATGTGGTTGAAAACTACAGAAATGCCTCTCCTATATTCTTTGTCAAGAATGCAGAAACACCGCTCCTAATTTTGCACGGCGCCAACGATAACAGAAGCCCCACCCTACAAGCCTGGGAAATGTACCGTGCTATGAAAGATGCCGGCAAAACAGTAGAAATGATGCTGTACCCCAGAGCAGGGCATAGTATTGGTTATCCCACTCAGTTTCGCAGTGTGATGCAACAGTGGCTGAAATGGGCGAATATGCATCTTGACCAACAAAAGTAGGGAGTAATTAAATTTTAAAACGAAAATTATTTTATTTAACCATTTTTCTTATATTTGTTTAGAGTTAGTTGAAAACCGCGTTCTCTGAAGTCGTCTTGCTTCACCAGTTCCACCCAACTCATTCAAAGGTGGAGTACTAGAGCTCTTGGTGAAAGTTTCTGCTATCAATACTTCTGGGTTTTCGGCTCTTATAGGATTTTGTTGGCCAGCTTAGCGATTCGTCACTATGCTGGGTGTGAATCCCATGCTATTTTCCAATGTTTGGAAAATGGTCATGTCCCGGACTAGGTGAGGGTGGGCCCGCCGAAGGCGGTCTATCCCAAACCCATCGTTCCACTTTTATCCTTACCAAATCAGATATAAATTAGAAGGTGAATGCACCCCATTCGACGGATGCTTATAATACTGTTGAGTGCTAAAAGCCTATCTACAGAAAACCCCTAGGATTAATCAAATCCGCAGGCGGTCTATCCCAAACTTACCCATCGCAACTTTCCTCTCTCCCAACGCCACAATCCCCTTATCTTTGCAGCTCATTTAACAACAATACTATATGCGGTCCCCTCAGTTTTTGTTCTCTCTTTTCATTTGCTTAGCTGTTTTTGCTACTTGCAGCTCCTGTGACGATGATAATCCGCCACCGCCACCGCCTAGCCCTGCTCCTACGCCACCAAGCATCCCTGCTTTCAATGCCGACTCTGCCTACAACGATATTGCCGCCCAGTTGGCCTTTGGCCCAAGGGTAATTGGCAGTGAAGGGCATGCCGCATGTAAAGACTGGCTCGTTGAACGATTCCGAGCCTTGGGTGCACGGGTACAACAGCAGCAATTCACGGCCGACCTCTACACCGGTGCCAGCCACCGCGCTACTAATATTATTGCCCAAATCAATCCTGATGTTTCTGATCGGCTCCTGCTGTGTGCCCACTGGGATACTCGGCACATTGCCGATAGCCCCCTCAACACAGAGCGCCTGGAAGAGCCAATCCTCGGAGCTGATGACGGTGGTAGTGGCGTTGCCGTTCTTCTAGAAATAGCCCGCCGTATTCAAGAAAACCCAATTGGTATTGGCATTGATATTGTCCTTTTTGATGCGGAAGATCACGGTGAAAGTGGTGGAGCACCTGAGTCTTACTGCTTAGGCAGCCAATACTGGTCTCGCAACCGGCCCACGCCTTACAAACCTCGTTACGGCATTCTATTGGATATGGTCGGCGCCGAAGGAGCTCAGTTTCCTATTGAAGGATACAGTGCTTACTATGCCCAGCCCATTGTGGACAAAGTATGGGGAATGGCCAAGCGCATGGGACGCACCAATTATTTCATCAACCGTAGAATGCAGGGAGGAATCACCGACGACCACTATTTCGTAAATACGTTGGCGGGAATCCCCACCATTGATATCATTAACCTTAGCGGTACTACCCAGACTTCTTTTGGCCCACACTGGCATACCCACGATGATGATATGGACATTATTGACAAAAACACCCTACGAGCTGTAGGGCAGGTACTACTTGCTGTACTTTACAATGAGGACGCCGGACTGCTGTAGTCCTACATCGACCACAGCAAATGCTCCGCACCGGTAATCTAAAACCTGGTGCGGAGCATTCTACTCACCTACCTTTCACCCCTATTCATCCTCATGCAACAAAAACATGGCGTTCCTCAGCGTGTAGTCATTCAAGACACTCCCGGCAAAACCCGCCGCTTTGTCTTCTGGGGACTCGTCATTTGGTGCCTGGCGGGATTGCTCTATTATTACCTGCATCATGAAGTTTTACAACCCGATTTAGAGATCAATGTTTGGATTTTCTACGTCGCCCTTATCCTCAGTTACAACCTACTCTACACACTCACTTATTCCATTCCTGTTATCCTCATTTTCGCTGTTCTACTAAAAGGCATGGAAATCCTTTTTCACAGATTAACATCAGGTAGATGAAGTTACTAATGTGAACGGTATTTACTGCTCACTATCGTTTGTTTCATTCTCGTGCTCTTCCATCATTTTCTGATGGTCGCTATTCATCTGCTCGTGTTCTTTTTCCATCAGCGCATGCTCCTCTAGCATGGTTTCGTGTTCTTGCTTCATTTTGTCGTGATCAGCAGCTAGAGTTGCCGCGTCGACCTCGCCGGTAGCGTGCCTTTCGATCGTTTCCTGATGGCTGGCTAAGATGGCATCGTGCCGCTTCATCAGTTCTGCGTGTTTTTCCATCATTGCAGTATGCTGTGCTTCCAAAGCATTATGCAGAGAATCCAAAGATGGATCACTCACCTCACTATGCGCAGCAATCAGCTCTTCGTGCATTTTTTCCATACTACTGTGTACCTCACTTAGTTTTTCGTGCTCCGCTTCCATCTTTTCGTGTTCTGCCATCATGGCTTTATGCTCGGCTGAATCGGCGGGGTTTGTGCCACAACTAAACAGTACGACTACCAGTACTAGAGCGGTAATCAAAATTTTTACACTCGATTTCATTTCCAGAATTTTTTAGAGTTTGTTTGGGGATTTTGCGAACTGATTATCAACGATTTGTAGTTCTGTCTAAAGGGTCAAAACTGAGTTTGGCGGGCC
>JBCBWU010000037.1:0-41547 GCA_039816955.1 Bacteroidota bacterium | reverse complement strand
TTGAACACTTATTCTTCTGTTACAAGAACTTTCCAGATCAGTTTTCATTTTATGTTGTTGAGCAAGAAACGTCTCCTCGTAAGTATACTTATGGTTTGATTGATGAGGGGCAAACGGTCATATCTGAATACGATTTTTATAGAGATGGAATAGCTAGACCAGATATTCTTTTCGTTGAGCAACAAACCGGACCAAATGCTCCTTGGATAAAACGTCTTGCTCAGGTCTATCAAAAAGAGTTTGATCAATTAGCCAACTTATTCCGTCTGGTTACATTCGAAGACTTACAAAAAGCAGTTTATGAAGCTCAGGCCCAAGAAAAGCAGAAGATTGTTGAGTTAGAGCGTCAAAAAGAGATACTTGATGCATTACGAGTTGGAAAGTCAAAAGAGGTTCGTGAAATCCTATTAGCTCTCGAAGAACCTTTGACCAACGAATTGAACTTCGCGAGATATCGATTGAAAAAGACAATCGAACCCAAGGTGGAATTTTTGAATCGGCAAGTGACTTAAGGTTAATCAAGAATAATTATTTTATTTCACAATTGATGCTTTATCTCTTCGATACATACCAATCCTGTCTTACGCTGTAAGGCTGTACCTTTAATGAAATACTCTTCGATCTTTCCATTCTTTACCCAGCGGTGCAGGGTACGCAGATTTACCCCTGTGATACGCGCAGCTTGAGCTTTTCCAGTTAGTGTTTTCATACACTCATTCTACCGATTATCTCTTCCTTCGTCAAGATCGAGTGTCATTCATAAATGCAAATAAGTGACATTTATTCTTGACACTCCCTATGCTATCCCTTATGATCTAGATGTCTCTTCTGCTCTTTCACCCCGTCGTTTACACGCTACTGAGCGCTATTTATTCACTCATTACCTCATGGTAAATTTGATCTTCAGCAGTAGTAAAAAAACGAAAAAGGCCAAAAAGCCGTACTTGTCGTCACGACAGTGCTTTCTGGCCATACTATTCTTCAGCGTAGTACAGATTATGTTGCAAGTTATCTGTATCGCTGTGATAATTATTAATCAGTTGAGTTAGGCTCGTCAAGAGCGGAAGAGACATTCAGGGGGCGCTAAAAATGAGCGTGGAAAGCCCAGGAATAACTTTGATCAAGCCCAAGCAAAGGAAAAATCCAACAGCAATCCATCGTAATACACTGGGCCAATCTAGGCCTTTGGGGACTGAGTTTTGTGCACGCAGTTTATTCACAAAAGCGGAGAGGTTTTCTTTTGGTTCTGGGCCATACTCACAATAGAGTGTATGTAAGTGGGGAAGTAGCTTGTAGTAAATCTCGTCCCTGGTATAAGTCACCTGCGTCGGTTTTCCTTCATCTACTGTAATTGTGCCAGTATGCTCTGCTAAGATTTTCTCTAACTCATCAAGATGCTTCTTTCTTAATTGTGAAATAGTCCGGGATTGTAGACCAAATAGAAGTGAAAGCCCATCTATTTGTTGTTGGAGATTAAGCTTAGGTAGTGCTGCGAGTTCGGAAAGTCTATATTGAAGCACAGTAAAAGTTTGTACAGATTTTGGATTGTTCACGTTGACACAATTACGTATTAGTTGAGCGATGGGGTCAGTGGGGCAAACTTTGGGTAATATTTCTAGATCATGATCTGAAACTATAAGTGACTCTGATGAAGCCATAAGCTTTTGATTTTAACGAGTACATTGGCTCGTGTGAAGAACGTATTGGGATAAAAGTGTGTGTATTAATCTGATGCCTAGAATACAGAATACTTTCTCCAAGAATCTCCGGTACTTGTATTGTGGTATCTACCCGTCCACTTGTGCCAAAAACTCAGCGTGGCAATAAGGAGTAAGGTCGCAAGTAAGCCTACTGCTAGGGCTTTATAACGCTGGCCTTCTCTATAGAAGAATCGAGTTACAACTGAGAGAGCAATGATGATAGCAATTAGATATAGATGTACCGGCTGATTACTATTGAGTAAAGGGATGAGTAAGTGGTGCACAATTCCAAAGAGACCAGCAAGCCCAAAACCAGTAATAGCTGCGACTTGTCGTACCCGATTGTCCCGATAGGGGGGCTCGATATAATAGTAGATAACGTTCCCCAGAGCCATAGGGAAAAACGTTCCCCAGAAAATACGTCCAAAGCTCCATTCTGCTAGTAGATGCAGTAGCAGAATAATAATAATGAGTGCTAACCCTATCAGGCTGTATAAAATATAGTTGGGTTGGAAGTTAGTATGCTGAACAGGAATTTGATCCTTAGGAATCAGACTGGGTAAGTCTTCAGTTTCTTGTGCAGGGAGTTTATTAGGATTCTGCTCGTTGAGCTGAGGAGAATCAAAAGAGTCAAAGAAAGTACTCATGTTGAGGTAGTCGTTTAATGATGAAATAATAAGCGAGCTTCGAAGGGGGCTTTGAGGTTATACCAAAGAGAATCTTTTAGGAGATTACCCTGTACAATAGCTTTATGAGTAGCACAGTGGAATAGATGAGGAAACTGTAGATGACCTTGCGACTGTTTTTGTATCGTGCGTATGTGGCGCACCGTCTCGGTGATAGTCAGGACTTCAAAGGCTTTGACTGAAGTACTAACTTTTTGCTGCCAACTGCGGTCGTGCAAGATAGCCTCGTAACGCAGGTATTTATCCAGAAGAGAATGGCGTGGAACCATGCCAAGACGGTCAGCACCGCCAATGGTTTCTTTAGCAGAATCTATCTCGATCATGAGTACACGTTCTGTCTTCTTGCTGGGATGATGAAGTACAGCGATCAAATCTGGAATAATGTTGATTTGTCCGGTCTTATTCTCTAGTTTGTTGAGACTTACACGCCGACCGTTGATGACTTCTTTTTCGTAATCCATAGTCATAGATCGAAGTTGCAGCGGTGAGTCCTCCAATGCCTGATCCAGGTTCAGATACAGGTCAATCATGCGCTTACGATGGTAAGCATGGTTTGGACTCTCTAGCGGATAGACAATCCGTTTATACCCTAACTCTTTGGCGCTGAAACCCGAATCACTCACGAGCATATTACAGCCACGATCAGTCAGGTATATAAAAGCTCCCATCTTTAAATTAGGCTGCCTGGGGATTTCGCTTTTTTGGATCAGGCGACGATCATGGAGTTTTTTAATGATCCTATAGGCGTTCTGTAGGCTCTGTCCGGCAAAGAACAGGTGATGAATCTGACTCATCTCCAGGTACCGGTAACGCAGTAGTGCATAAAGAATGCGCATTTCTCGTATTTGTAGCATGGGGCTCAAGAAATGTCTTCAAGGGTGAAATCAAAGTCTTCTTCTGGGGGAATCTGTTGCGTGATTGTACCCGAATTTGTTCCAGAATAAGAGCTGTCTCGTTCATTGATGATTGCTGTAGCCGCAGGCAGGTAGTAGCGCTCGTACTGCTCAGCCATCAGCTGCCGGTAGCGCTCTTGTGGGAGGTAGTGTTCGCCATCGGCACCAAGAAGATGACTGTGTGCCTGAATTACCAATGCAGATTCTTCTCCAGCTTTCAGTGCAAACTTTCCAGCCTTGAGGTTATCGACCTTAGCGAGGTTCAGGTCAATGGCTTGACTCATGATTTTTGCGTCCCCCACGCTGACACTCCCGCAGATCTTCACTGCGGTATTGGCCATAATAGACCGGCGTAAAGGGAGCATACTGGAGAAGTGTCCTAGATGTTGGGTAGCCAGCGTTAAGTGTACACCGTATTTTCTGGCCTCAGATAGGACCTTATCGATTTTTTCATTGAGGAAATTCTGGCATTCATCCAGGTAGACAAAGACTTCCTGGCGCTGGCTCTCCTGTAGCTTCGCTCGACTGAGCGCTAAAGACGAGACCTCAGCCATGAGGAAAGCTCCAAGGATACGAGAGCCGAGTTCTCCAAATATTCCCTGTGAGGCGTTAATGATGACTACTTTTCCAGACTCCAGTAGTGGTGTAAGGGGAACTCCCTTGCCTGATCGGCACAGCAAGAGTTTCAGGGCTTCATAGCCAAGGGCAGTCTCAAAACGGGTGAGTATAGCAGCCTTGGTGACTTGGTATCGGTCCTCAAAAAAGAGCTGCTCAAAGTAGCGTTGTACGGATGGATCATAGTGTTCGTTTGCTCGTCTCAGATACGAACTCTGAGGGAAGGGATAGAGCATATCGAGTAAGTCCTGAATACCTGTTCCCTGATGTACTAACAGCAATCGTAGACATCGATCCAGGAGCAGCCGCATATTGTCGGTGAACTCTCCACGAAAGATGACCTCAAAGGCACTCATAAGTTCACCTACACGGATGGAAATCATCTGGCGTTTGGTGTGGATGTCGACCTCATAGAAGTTGTGTGTCAAGGGATTAAGTAATGGCATAATGCCCTGATAGATTCCCTGGCCAGATATGTAGACTAGGCGCTCACGAAAGCGAGGGTCTTCCCATAAACGAAAGCGACTACACTGCTCTGCCAAATCTCCGTGTGGGTCGATGAGCAGTACGCCTTTACCCGCTCTAATATCGTTATGGATGAGAAGCTTGAGGAGCTCTGTTTTACCACTCCCAGTTCGGCCTAGGATGAAACAGTGCCGCTGTCGGGCTTTATGAGGGAGGCGGTAGAAAAAAGTCTGCTGCTGCAGCCGCGTGACTAGCAAAGAATTAAGCACCCGGCGCTCATAGCGATGAAGCGGTCGGTCCTCCCTAATGTTGAGGGCTGAGTCGTAATAAATCAGCTCCCGTATCTCCATGAAATCCGGCTTTTGGAAGACTGGGAAGTAGGCCATGATTTCATAGAAGACCATCCAGCCCCAACGCGAAAAAAGCGCCTCATCCCAGACGAATTTTCCGATGGAAGCCTCCGCTGTATCGTAGAGTTGTGGCAGCCTGGCCATGCGGTCAAAAACCGGATCAAAAAGATCGACAAGTTTCTGGAGAATGCGATTACGGGCTTTGAGGCACAGATCGTAGTGCGACCGATAATCACTGAGGAAACGAACGTTATTAGCCGGTACGGGACGACCCTGATGAGAGAGTCCGTAGTTGTCGGCATACTGTGCCAGTGGACTCATGCGGAGGGCCATAATGTAGTTGCTTAATTCGGTGTAGGAACGACGTGCTTCTTCGAGCGCTGTATCCGTCGTTTTGACTTTTTTCTGGAGTTGATTGAGAAAAGGGCTAAAGGTGCGTTTGAGGGCCAAGTGCGAAGACATGAGCTGCGTATTGCTCATGAGGTGGGGTAAATAATTGGGGATGTGATTACCTGCTTTGGTGGCGGATAGGACGGCTTTTTCCCGAATTTTTCCATTTATTTTAATTTGCTCTTGAAAGCTGCGGTTTAGCTCTCGGGCATGATCCTTGAGCGTTCGTTGCAGCTCTCGATAGTGGACTGTACGCTGCTTAAAAAGATCATTGCTGAGTCTTTCTGCGGTTTGTAAGGCTTCTGTTGCTTGGGCAAGTTCTCGTTGAAAATCCTGCACCTGCTCAATAAGGGAGTGGTTGCCTTCGACCATCTGGAGAAAGAAAGCATCAAGGGCTGCGGTTAGGTCTTGTTCCGTAAAATCGAAGCGGAAAGCCAGTTGTCGGATCAGGTGCGCCTTGAGCTGTTTTTTCCATTGCCCCAAGGAGGTGTTTAGCGTGATATTCAAGTCCAGTAATTTTTTTTGTACTGCCATTCTTAAAAGTGAATATTGGGTGGTATATCTGGTATTTGCAAGAATTGCAAATTGATGAAAGTGCCTTATGAGCTGCGAGACCAGTCAGAATGAGGGCTGTTTTTTCAAAAAATATAAGCGGCACCTATATTTGCAATTACACATATCACAGTATGGACATCAACGAACAAGATTATCTGGATGAATTATGGTGGCAGTTTCGTGTAAAAATTGAATCAGAGTGGGCACTTAAATACGCGGATTTTGGCAGCGGCTTGGACGATATCACCTCTCCTTACTTATTCAGTGCCGCCCTTTTAGAGGACATTAATGAGACGCGAGCTGAGCGGCAGTTCCGTTCCCATCAACGCACAATCAATCAGTCTACCCTTGACCGTATCATTAAAGCTGAAGGACTCTCTATAACACTACATTCTAAGACTAGAGAAGTGCTGTTGGAATACTTGGGCTATAGTCATATTTGGCAAGAATTTAAACTGGCCAATAGAGCCAGAATCGAGGCGAAGGAGCGGCAAGATTATCACACCAATCAGCACCAACCTTGGAGAATATTTATTGGGAAGTATGGTAAGAAAATAGCCGTACTTCTTCTGGGAGTCTTTGTAGTCCTCCTCTTTCTGAACAGGCAAGAAGAGCGGAAAAATACTGTTAGGATGGAACAGTTCAAAACCCTCATTCGGTGGGCTAATGAGATAGAATTTGAACTCTCACGAACGCCGCCAGATTCGGTATATATCACTTTACTCGATAGTGTCTTCACCGAAAAAGGAAGTGCCAGGATCCGAAAGACAGTAGAAAATTTACGCACCAAACCGCGCCGCTTCAGTGAACAAGAATCGTATGTTAACCCCTTGCTCGACTTTGTTTTCTTAAGCGAGAAAGATGGCATTATACGCATCCAGACAGAAGAAGAGTGGATGCAAGTCTGGTATGATACAGAAACAGATCAACGGCTTGCATACCCCACGAGCGGCAGGCAGATATACTACCTCAAAAAGGAAGACGGGCGTTGGAAAATAGATTCCTATGCGAAGGTGGATTAGATTGCAGTAATGGATATCATAAGACACCAAGACTACTAGTCTGTGCCAATTCTGCGATGAGTGACGGTTATGGACTTGTAAAACTCTATGATACTTTTTAGTTTCTCTGAATCTGTGTTTTTAACAACCCAATCCAACTGCGATACTGCTTTTTGCTTGAAGTAGAGAAGAAAAGAAGTTTGGGTTGTTTTTCTTAGTGTAATTCCTCTTAAGGCAAAGTTCATGCTGATGCCGTCATTTCTTTTCTCTGCTTCCTTGTACGCTTCAATAAATATGACACTTTTTGCATGCTCCAGTCCCTGGTTTTTCATAAACTCTTCTAGATCATCAAAAGCCCCTTCAATTTTTGGAGCGATGATCTTTTCGCCCATAAGGGTATGTGAACCGTTTAACTCCTCGAACAGAATATACTTCTCGCATACAAGAGTTTGGCCTTCTTCATAACCTACCAAAAGCAGGTGAGGCCGACCAAGAACAGTGATAAAATCCCCAGTATAATATTCAATGATTTCGTTTTCCATAACACCAAAAATAATCGTTTTTAAAGCTAGGTATCAACTGCAGCGGCACGCTCTGCCCCTTATTTTTTCATGTGATATAAACCTTGAAAAAGGTATTGAATTCAGTGTTGAAAGTGGTGTTGAACCCATTATTTGTAAGTAGTCTGTGAATCCAATTGTTTGGGCATGGTTTACGTATTCAAAAACACCCTTTCCGCTGTATACTCAGCTTCGGATGTCTTCACCTGTCATCGTTGTCAGTAGAACCGTTCGTCCTCAGTGATCTATGCTTACCTCACAAGATCACTTCGTCCTCACTCCCTCCTGCCGCCTTTTCCGTTGGTGCCACCCCTGATCAGTCGCCACTTAAGCGGACGGCTGTTGGCGGCGCCGTAGACCAATAGCCCTTCGGTCATATTGTTCCGACGGCTTTGGTCCGCGCGCGTGGGCATTTTTCACCGATTGCGCTTGCAACACGGTAAAAGAAAAAAGATAAATCGGTGTGTGGACAATGCGTATGAATCGAATGAAAGCGCACCTGAGATGGGGACTGACAGAATTTGTACGCTTTAGAAAATCAGTGATTTTGAATCAACTTGAATAGGCAATATAGAAAGAATATGCATATTGAAAAAACTACTGAGTGTTGATGTGTTCAAAGAGTGGATATGGATTGGTGCTGGCTAGTTTCTTCTGGAGTGGGAGAAAATCTATTGACGATGAGGATCTTTGAGGTGAGTAAAAGGTTTGGAGTGCCTGGAGTCTTCCCTGGTGAGAACGAATACGCGCATGGCGCAGTAGTTTCTTATTGGCATAAAGAGGTGTGATACGAAGATCTACAGCTGGGGCGTTGCTGTGAATAAATACGCCTCGACCAGTAGGCAATCGCCGTAGCTCATCAAGTGTCAGTACCGCTCGGGCGTTGTGCTGAGTTCGGCCTAGTTCGTCTTTTTCTTCGTGTGTAGTGACTCCGAGTAGGGTGAGTACGCTACGTAGTGTACGTTCACTTTTGAGGCCTGGATATACGAGTAAGCCGGCCGTATTCGACTGGATGGTTTGAGCGTCTTCTCGACCATAGATACGGTCGAGCTGATCGATATTCTGTAGAACGAGTGAAACGCTGACCCGGCGACTACGGACCAAGGAGGTGACAGCAGCCAGATTGGGGATCCGCTGAAGATTGCCAGCTTCCTCCAGGAGGACAAAAATAGACTCGTCTACGGGGGATATTTCTGAGCTAAGGAGGTAGTCAAAAAACTGCGTGTAGAAGAGTGTAATGAGCGGAGACATTTGTGTAGCCTTGGAGATGGGGACTTTGAGAAAAAGAACGGTCTTTTGATGGCGTAACTCTGCGAAGTTGAGCTCGTCTTTTTGGGTGAGGTTGTGGATGTCGGAAGAGTCAAAAGCAACCATGGCCGCAAGCGCTCCACTGAGTTGTCCAGCTCGTATTTTGCTTTCCTGATTCATGAAGCGTTTGTACTGCTGTTTAATAGCTTCGTCTGCAGAGCAGATGACCCACTGATCGAGTAGCCTTAATTCGTCTGGAGTACCAGAAAAATAGTTGAGTACATGCTGTATGTTAGCCAAGTTTGCATAGTGACCACCGTCCTTATTTTTGAGTAGACGGATGATTACCTCTAGCACCTGTATACTTCCTTCGGTCCAGATGCCTTCTGAAGCCTTTTTGCTGCTCATAGTTATGAGTTGACGGGCAAAGCTTTTAATGGCTAGATCATCTTTTAAGCGGTGGAGTGGATTATAGTGAAGTGAGGTAGTCGGGTTTCCAAAATCAATGCAGCGCACCTGAAAACCTTTACGGTGTAAATACGCAGCTGTGAGTTCATAGAGTTCACCTTTGATATCGGTGACAACCATAGAGGTATCAAGCGTGAGTAAGTTGGGAAGCACAAAGCCTTGACTCTTGCCCGTGCCTGTTGGGGAGACACACATGAGGTGCTGAAAGCTGTGCTGTGCGCTTAGACGGTTACGCCCGTCGATGACTAGTCCTTGATGCTTTCGGTGGAACAAATGACTGCGCCGTACAAGTGTAGCTGAGCCATAGCGCTGTGAGGCTTGAAAGCGTGGACGTAGGAGAATAAGCACGAATAGTAGAAACGGCAATACCAAGCCCAGCAGATACATGGTGGTATTGTGCGTCAAAACGCATGAAAAAGTAAAGATTCAAGTAAGCGCGCTTAGCCTTTTAGAGTACATGCTTGATTTCATAACTGATGGTTGACGCATTTTTAGCGTACTCCATATATCGTCTGTTCCGAGTGAGCGCAGGTATTTGCATACCATCTGCTTCTTCAAAAGCATTCTCGGCTTCTTCACGGGTATCAAAAGCACCTGTGATATCATTATCCCTCCCAATTACAGAACCATGTTTCATAGGGATTGCTTGGTAACTTTTTCCGTCCTTGTTTGCATAGATCATGTACGGCATAGCAATGAATTCATTAGAGTATTACTAAAGGTTAAAGTGAGTATTTTAAAATACACTTTTTGTCGCACCTTTGAAACTATTCTACTCTATTCTTAGGGCGAAAGAACCATGAAGAGTTTAGTTAGAGGCATACAGCTTGAACATACTGATTATCAATTCCCGCCCTTCCTCAGTACAAAGCAGGAAGTAGACAAAATACAGGAGGACAGTAATTATAAAACCAACTACGAGTAGTAGACTATAAAAAGGCTTAACTGGCATGTCAATCTGGTAGGAGCCAATCTTAATGTGAATACGCTTTTTAAGTTCTGGCGTATTTTTTGGTACGGGGGGCTGATTTATTGGTTGGGCCATGAAAATCTGTTTTGGTTAAAAGAATTGAGTCATGCTCAGATTCTCTTATGGGGCCCTGCGTCCCAAACCTAATTAAAAATTCGTGATAGGCTTCAACATATGACGGGTTAAGCCGAGTAACTCCGGGAAAAGGAGGGATATAGTTTGAAAAAGGTGCTAACCCAGTTAGCCGAACTAACTGATCTAGCCGAGATAAGCCGGGTATAGATTCCTTAATCGACCGGTTTTGGTTCTATCTAGTATGTAACTCCAAGTGTTTTTGGACGTATATACTCATACAACTAACCCTATGGAAACAGAAGAATTACCAGGGCAACTCAAAGCCCTCATTGTAGAGCAGAGTGCCAGTTTTGCTCAGCTGGAGCAGCAGCTGCGCGCTTTTAACATGTTTGATGTATTGGGTATTGCTACCAAAGAAGTACGCCACTCGGCTTTTCTGGGATGGTTGCTCGATCCGCGCGAATCTCACCAGTTGGAGAGTTACTTTTTACTGGCTCTGCTCAATCGCTTAGATATACGAGATGATGCACTCATTGAGTATAATTTAGCTGATCTCGCACAGACGAAAGTCTACAGGGAGACTGAGCATAATATAGATGTCTTCGTGCGCAATGATCAGTTGCGTTTCACCCTTACCATCGAGAACAAAGTATTCCACCACGAGAGCGATGGCCAGTTGGGCAAGTACTATAAATATGTCACGGAGCGCTACGCAGAGCATGACAACTATTTCGTTTTCCTGACCCCCTTCGGCCGCCCGGTTCTGGATGAGGATATGGAGGAGCATTACCAGGCACTGAGTTACTTCGATGTTCTGGAGATCATCGAGCGTATCCTCACTGATTTTGATGCCCTAGATGATGAGGTACGCACTGTTTTAAATCACTACACGCGCAGTGTACAAAGAAATATTCTTGGTATGGATAAGACCGTAAAACTGGCTCAGGCTATTTACCATAAGTACAGCGAAGTTTTTGACTTTATTTATGATAATCGTCCCAATTTTGCAACGCATTTTGATGCGATCAAAAAGATGGTAGACGAACACCCACAGGTAGACCTTGTTACGCCGGACGATAAGCGGTTTATCCGGTTTCTACCGAAAGATGAGGCTTTTGTAAAGCTCATCTCACACCCTAAGTCACAGGCTTGGGGTACACCCCATTTGTTTCTCTTCGAGCTGCACTTCTGGGAACAGGAAATACAACTCAAGCTCTGCTTTGGAGACGTGATCTGTGAAGACGAACGAGATCGTGATGAGATCCAGGAGCAAAAACGCTGGCTCTTTGAGGGAATGAAGGAATTACCGATCGCCATACCTATTCGGTCTGAGCGGAGCCGGGCTACGTCTCGCTTTCCAGCTGTAGGCTGGAAAGTTGTCGCTACCCTGAAAGGATTCCAGGAATCTCCAAAAGAGACGATGCCTGCTTACGTCGCAGAACAATTTTCTGCACTGGTAGAAGACTTTATAGTGCCGTTTTCTACTCAGGCAGTTGAAGAGATCATATAGGTACGCTGGTGGTAGGTCTCATTGCTTGCACCAGTTGGAGAAGAAAACTCCTTCCAGAGGGTGTAGTACATAAGATAAAAACCAGTACAACTACACTCGCCAAAAGCAGAGTCAGAAGAATAAGTACCCAACGAAAAGCAGCTGGAGGGATGAAGAGTTCGTAGGCACCAATTTTAATATGGAGGCCTTTCTGTGGCTTACTTGATGGAGGATGATGCTCGGGCATAAGAAAATCTAATTTTGTTAAAAGGATCGAGTCATGCTCAGATTCTCTTATGGGCCTCCGCGCCCAATGTATAGGTTTCCGTGTGATAAAGAAAGGACATCACGTGATTCGACTGCAGTGAACTGCAATGCAATTTTTTTGGAGATGAAAAAGAGCCAGTACACATGCACTGGCTTGTGAGCCTATTGTAGCTCTCCTTCATCAGCAAAAGAGTAGTAGGTTTCCTCACAAATAATGAGATGGTCCATAAATTGTACATCCAGTAGCTCTGCGCCTTTTTTGAGCTTATGGGTAATATCACGGTCAGCCTGGCTTGGAGAAATGTTTTGACTGGGATGGTTGTGACTGACCAAAAAAGAGGTTCCATTGGATTTAAGAACTACGGCCAGGACTTGACCTACATGCACTATGCAAGCAGCTTGATGGCCAATGGAGTGTAGGTGGAACCCCAGAATCCTATTAGCTCGATCGAGCACTAAGACATAAAGGCTTTCCTGGTAGTTGATGGTTTCTTTTGGCCATATCTGGAGGAGGGCTTTAAAGGCATCTTCGCTGGAGCGAATTTGTGGGCGCTCACTGGGTTTGATTTGAGGGTGATAACTGACTTGAATTTCTGCCAACTGAAAAGGTTTCTCTGGCTGCTCAGAGATAGCATAGTTTTTGTCATCCATACCGGTAAATGTTTTGCGCGTCATACCCTGGTGCTGTGAAGAGAAAGAACAGACTATATCCAAAGTGACGCAAGGAAGAAAATCAAGTGAGGCTCTTGCTCACTTTGGTATGGAGGAATTATGGAGTAAAACTGCTCTTAAGGTCAATGCAAAAGACTGAGGGGAAAAAGGAAGAATACACAATGCTTTTTCCGGATTTTTCTACCTTCCGGTATGGAACAGGAAGTACCTCAATGCCGCTTTTGTGAAAAGCCAGCTGAATACCAGATAGGGTATGCACAATTTGACAGTCGTGAAATTCAAGAAATGGTAGGGTATGTATCAGCAGAGTGTGTGGAGCAAGCGATAGAGAATGTGATGCAGCACCTTTTTAGAACTACGGCTTGGGCAACTGTACATTCCCTTGATGGTCAGCTTCTTTACCACAGTTATGACGCTGACAAGGCAGGTTATAGTGCTGTTGGTGGGTGGAAGCATATGAAGGAACTCTAGCTCTTGTTCTTGAAGTGTGGAGAAAGAAAAGAAAAACCCTGACGGACTAGCCGCCAGGGTTTTTCTATGCAATAAATTCAAATCAAATGGAGTGAAGACGCTTGAGGCGTGGCTGCGCCCCTGGTCTGACCGTACCCCCTAGATGCTAGCCGACAAGCTTAGTCTCTTCAGCCTGCGTTCCCGTCCTGACAAAGCATTAGCTTTTTTAGATGTCAATCCAATAAAATAACGCTCCCTTATTTAGGAGTGTTATTTTTTGGGGTACAACTATATTTTTGACCTGATCAAATTCTATTAAGAAGTATGGTTTGTTTGATAAGATATTGTTATCAAGATCCATGACTTTACAGGCAGATGGAGTCATGATAATTTGATTTCCCTCTAAATTTCTAGCCATAGAGGATACTTGTATGGTTTCTGCGATTTGACAAGAATCCAATCCTATCAATCGATACGTAAGAGAATCTGAGTTTACAGCCGTAGGGATGTGTTGGATGGCTAGTAAGCTGGCCAAATATAGATCTTCACATGATTGATATTTAGCATCATCAATCGCGTGATAGAGGGCTTCTTCTCCAATAATCAAATTGAAGTATTTAGGTGAAAATTTTTTAATTGCTGCCTCGTTCATAAGCTCGAACAAGATTGCTGTTTCACCTGTGAAATCAAATAACGTACTGTCTGTAATCATTAAGTTACATGTCCAGTCCCAAGGAACTTCTTCAATATCAGTATCGGGAAAATTATCTAGTCTTATCGACCTAGAGATATTATTTCGTAACGGTACTTTAGTGCTAGATAAAGTATCTGTTCCTTTTGTAAGATGTAGATATCCTGTTTTTGCTTTTCCTCCGACAGGCACTTCGTAGCTTATTTGAAGGCTGTCTATGTTGCTTGCATTTTTACAAGAAAATGCAAGAGATAACACGAAGAAGAGAAAAGTGTTAAGAAATCTCACTATCAAGTTACAGTCCCATTCGTTTACTGAAGTTATCATAGCTTGAATTATAGTTTCTTCCAGTCAGAGGGTTTCGTATTTGTAATTCGTTAGGAATTTGACCAGTTATGGCGCGTCTATCTTCAGGCAAGAAATATGCGCTTCCTGTTATATAAGGAGAGAGTCTATAAATAGTTCTTTTACCACGCGTCATGACATTTTGTTTATTCCGTGTTTCGTAATCACTGCCGCCTTTTGAAGGTCGGTATCGACTAGGCATGTCGAAAGTTCCTTCAGTTGGATGGCCGCTCCCAGCAAACACATGTCCTACGCCTTCATGAATTGAGAGTCTGGCAAAATGTGCATCTCTTCCTCCTTTTGCTGCAGCTGACGGAATTTTATCGAGATTTACGTATCCGACCCTCTCATCTGCAATCCCTGTTGGGATGTCATCATCATAGATGCTTTCAACAAAATCTTCACTTCCGATAAAAGTTAAAGCATCTGTTTTGTCTAGTGCGGATTTGAAGTCAGCGTCACCAAACCCTTCATCCCCAACTGTAATAACTTGGGCTTGTAAATTAATTTCGTTTAAATCTAGAATCAGTTGTACTTGGAACTGTAGAGCTTCAAGATCAACATCAGATCCTTTTTGTACGACAAGGTAGAAGATATGATCTTTTCCATTAGGATCAACAAATAGCAATGGATTATTAACTACATATGAATAAGCAGATATGGTTGAGTAATTTTCGGAATGGGGATCCACCTGTCCCCACCTGGCAATAGCCGGATCATAATACCTGGCCCCATAGTCATACAGCCCTGTCGCCTTATCCAGTTCTTTGTGATTGTATTTATATGCATTATCTGGCGCCACCGTCGCAAACCACGCGCCAGTCATATCTAGCCCGAAGGGATAGTAATGCTTTTCTAGCACAATCTCATTGTTCGGATCGTAGATACTACCCACACTAATCGCCCCATCCTGATTGATATCAGAAAATGTAAGGCGTACATTACCTAAGTGGTCCTTATGGTAGTAGTCGAGTCGACTAGGAATATCTCCTCCGGGTACATCGTTGTATACTTTTACCTCTCTGCCGTCTTCATGGCCATTGATAGAATGCAAGCGTAATGGATGCTGCGGCGTTTGCTCAAATTCAAAGGCACCAACGTAGAGGGTCGTCCGATTAATGGTATTGCCTTGCTCATCCTCAAAGGAGGCTTCTTTTTTCCATTTACGACCTCCGGCGTCATAGACGATGCCTACATCGGTGTCAGGTCCGTTGACTTGCTCAGGTAAATTAAGAAAGTTGTAGACGAAATCCAAGTCCTTGTGCGGGTCGCGGGTCATGTTTCCGTTTAGGTCATATGTATAGGTCAAGCTGCCCGGATTGGGGGAGCCAAAGGGCTTAAAACCAAAGGGGCGCAAGGTTTCGGGAGCCGCATCCGTTACGGTTTGCAACTGCTGGCCACCCAGCCCGCCGTAGGTAAGGGTCAGGTCATCAATGGTGCCTTCGGGGCCTACGCAGGCATTACCTATCCCATTGCGGAAGATGGAGGTGATATTACCTCCGCCATCGTAGGAATAAGCCGTGCTGTAGGTCTGCGCATAATTGGCGAAGACGTAGCGGCGGATCAGGTGTTCGGTTGGGGTGCCAGCATCGCGCACTTCTTCTTGATAGTATTCTTGTGCATAATCCGCTTGAACCACTCGATCCAGTGGATCATAGCTAAAGTCGTAGATGTCGGTGGCTCGATTGCTCACTTTCCACTTCATGCGCTCAATATTGCCGTTGGGCTGGTGCGTAAAGTGCATAGCAAAACGCATTTCTTCGTTGCGTATTTCTACATCAATGAGGTCATCCTCATCCACGATGATCGTATCCAGAATGTTGTAACCGCCGTAAATGTCGGTGACAAAATCATTGAGTACGTAGGTATAACTGCCGTCGCAAAGCTGTATTAGGGCGATGATATAGGGAGGATCCAATTTATCCTCCCGAATAGCGGAGATAGTGTTCGCACAAATTTCATCGAGGGATTGCAGTTGTTGAGCTGCTACAGCATCATCACAACCCGGTGGTGTAGGAGGGCAGTTCGGTATAGGTGTACTACTGCCTTCATCGGCAATTGTTATCTCATAAATACCCGTTGTTGAATACCGCAAAGCCTGCAACTGAGATAAGTTAGCTTGCTGTTGCTGACCATTCGCCGCCGTCACCTTGAAGATCATATTGGGGTTATCAATAGCCAATTGCTTGCTAATGACGTAAGGGCCAGGTATGGATGCTAGCTCTTCGGTAAAGTACCAGGCTTTCTGCTCGTTGCCGAGAATGACTTCGTGTAGCACCGTGGGTAGTTGCGGTGGAGTCGGGTTGGGGCTTAGCTCTCCATTGGGTAGACCAGCTGGTGGACTGGGGTTACCATCTCCTGGTTCCAGGCAATCCGCCTCACCCACTTCGTACTTGTCAAAATTGACGGTAACCTTATAGGAGCTTTCTCCCAGGTAGTGTTTCTCTTCACCAAAGCCAGTAACACCGCAAAACTTGTACCCTTCTTCACAGCAGTCAATGATTTGGGTGAACTCCCCAAAGGCAAAGGTGACAAAACTGCTACTGTCTACGTGGAGCAGCAAATTACCTTTACCCGTTCGTCTGATGTAAATAGAATCGTAGGGATAGGCCAAATCTTGAATACTGTCCATCCAGGTCTTTAGATCAGTAACGAGCCGTTGTTCTTCCAGGGTGTCCAGAAAGGACCGGTAGTGGAAATTGTAGGGGTAGGCAAGCGGAGCCACGGTAAAACCCGTTTCCGGGATGTTGACGTAGATTTTGTCGAGCGAAAAGCGTTGAATACCGGGCGTTACTTTTTCACCGTATTTATCACAGGCATCATCCGGGATTGTTCCAAAAACTTCCTGATTGAGGTACCAAAGATGAAAGTTCTTTAAAGTTACCGTACACTCTTCTTCTGGTGGGTCAGCAACGATGCAGGTGTCTAAGCCTGGAATGGTGATATCCTCGCCTGAGCAAAGCAGCTCAAAGAATTCTAGGGCTGATACTTGGTCTGTTACTACGTAACTATCGTCTTCTCCCGTTTCTGGTTCGCAAAGGGTCGGATCGGCTGGGCCATCACTTTGGCGTAATACCTCCGGACGAACAATATTGATATCGGTTAACCAGCCACGAATGTTGTACTGATAATCCTGGCGCTGTAGATTGTCATCATAAATTTTGAATAACATTTGGTCCGCATCATTGTAGCGCATCTGCGTACTTATACCGTGTGCACTGTGGCGAGTGACCCGCCCAAAATCGTCGTAAGAGAAGCTCTCCCCATAACCTCCGCCAAAATTCTGAGTGGAGATCACCCGGTAGCTGTTGTTCACCAGCCAATCGGCATCGTTCAACTCCGGGTCCATGGTGTAGTCAAAGCTAACGCCATCCACTGTGACATCCTGGGTTTCAAAATCCACACGCCCAAAGTCGTCGAGGGTATAGTTGGTAATAACTTGACCTGAACCACCAACCATCTGGGTAGTATTGCGCTTGAGTTTTCCGGTGTAAATACCGCCACCTTCGTCATAGACGTTTTGGATGATCGCAGCGCCCGTCGATGCGCAGTCGCAGTTTCCTACGCCACTATCGGCAGTGAAATATACGGCCAACTCTCGGCCGTATTGGTCATACTCAGTTGTCAGCTTATTGCCATTGCCATCCGTGGAACTACAGAGCAAATCGCTGGCGTCATCATAGCAGTAACTCATAGCCGCTGCGCCAGGCACCGTCTTGCTGACCAGGCGGAAGCGATTGTCATAGGCATAACTGTAGCTTCCGGCGGGGCCACCAATGTTAAGCACATTGCCACGTGGATCGTAGGTGTAATCGGTTACACCATTGATGGCATCCATGATGCGGGTATTTCGTCCTAGTAAATCGGTCCAGGAAATGGTGGCGTACTCTCTTTCGTTAATCCGCTGCTGGATATAGTGATTTTGCTTGGCATCATAAACGTAGCCTACAGAGTTACCATCCGGATAAATCTCCTGCAGAAGCCGGTTAAGTGGACTTTGCTCATAAATCATTTCGGTAAAAGTACCGGGGATGTAGGTCTGCCGGCTAATACGGCCATCACTATCGTAAAAGATTTGATTCTTGGTCACTCCATTAACAATGGTGCCTACCGGCCGGCCCAGACCATCAAACTGGTTTTGTACAATCTGAGTAGGAGCATCAGTATAAGTAGTAGTTTCCACCACCTCATTGGGTCCACCATATAAATAGTCATATTCCTTTGTGATGCTGCCTTGACGTGCACTAAGCACTTTTAAGCGGTTGTAGGGATCATAGGTATAATCGATCTCTTGACCATCAATTTCTACTTGATTCGTCAGTAGTCGTTTTTCATTGTAATCGTAGGTCCACGCCCAGCTACCATAATCACGCTGGGTGACAAGGTTTTGGGTCCAAGTATAAGTCTCGGCAGGGAAGTTCATATACTGGAACGACTGCGGCCGCCCGGCGGTGGTATAACTGTTAATAGTAGCACGTAAAACTTCCCCACCTCCATCGGTGAGTTCGTATATTTCTTGTGGCCAACCCCGGAAGTCGAGTACGGAGCGCGTCCCTCCAAAGGTAGCTCCATCCGCTTTGTGAGTGATCAAAGATGGAATGGCACGAATACTCCCATTAGCATTGGCAAAATACTCATATTCGGTACGGAAGATGGTGCCGTCGCTGTTATTACGAGATACAGCGGTAGCTAAAGTCAAATCCGTACGATCATATTCATAGTCAGTTGTTTGACTAACACTTCGACCATTACTGGTGAAGAAATAGTCATTCCAATCATCGGGTATCTCGTCCGTAGCAGGGTTAAAAAAGACAATGTCTTCGGGAACGGCATCGTAGAAATAATCGGTAGTGGTGGTTTGTGTTGGGCGGGTCCAGGTGGTACTCAGACTGTACCAAAATTGGTTAAAGCGCGTTCTGAAACGCTCGGGTGGGTGGGGGCACGGGTCATAAGACCCCGTTGTATGCCGCCACTCGTATTGATTATTCGGATCACAGACCCCAGGTGTACCCACCGTTTGACAAAGCAAGGATTTGCTGTCTTGCTCGTCATCGGACTCTACAAATAAAACGAAGAAAGTCAGCGGATTGAAGTCTTCGTCACTGCCACCGTAGGTATAAATTTCTTCGCGGTCCAATCGTTCTAGATTGACCGTTTGCACCGGCTGACTTCTAATTTCAACTTGTGCTGAGGCACTACCAAACACTTGCTTTTTTAGTAGTCGACCATCGGTGGGATCCCAGCCCCGGCCGTTTGGAGTGGCTTTGTAATGATAGACATTCTTACCAATGCTGCCAATTATCTCTTCTACTCGAGTATAGCCAATATGATTGCCTTGGATGGTACCAAAACTACTGGCATTGTAGGCAAAGATGGTACGGCTGTAACGCGTGCCGTAGAAAAAGGGATTGTCCGGATCATTTCCCGTTCCTGGTGGTAGGGAGGTCGTATAACTGGAGCCTTTGTAGTACACTGGATTATTCATGAGTACGCCACTCTCTTCTCCAGTTTCTGTTTTGTAGAGGAACGTTCGGGTGAGCGCGGTTCCCCCCAGACCATCTGAGTCAATAATTTGTCGGAGCCGTAGGCCACCAACGGCAGTTCCGAAATTGTGAATGTAGTCTGGAGGAAGATTAGCCGCTTGGTGGGAATCGTACTTGAAGGTGGTGCTACCCCCAGTTGGGTAGGTTATGGATTCCAGAACACCAGTGGTGTTTCCAGTTGCTCTGCGGTTAGCACCATTGTAATGGAGCATACCAAATTCGTCATCGTAAGTAGGGACTAGTTTATGTACCAGGTTCTCGTTCGAACCGGCACCATTATAATAGCCCCACATATCAATGGCATTGGACAAAAAAGGAGGGAGCGTTCCGCCGTAGTACTGAAAAGTATAAGGAGAAGGGGCATCGACAGTAGTCGTATCTCCTTGTTCATCAAAACCTACTTCTTGCAAACTCATTAGCGTCAAACGGCCAGTAGAGCCTTGTGCAAGGCTGTTGAAATTGTAGCGTTTGACTGACTGAAAAGCGGTATTCTGCCAACGACGAGAAATTGTAATATGATCCAAGATCATGCCGTTAGTTGTCGGGCTAGTAGGATCAGGGGGGCTATAGGTAGAAGCAAAATCAATTCTTTCGGTCGGATAACCACCAATACTCAGTTCAATGCTCGTTAAGAATCGGCGATCGAAAATTTTGGGGTTAGTTTCTTCGGGAGTACCATTGCCAAAAGAACCAGAACTGCAGGTCCACTGATTCGTTTCTGGATCTTGCGAGCACGTGACTGAGTTATCGTTTTCAATATTGATGGGTAGCGCGTAGGGAGTAGTTTGGTTTCTGGTTTGGTAGCTGTAAATGATTTCTTCCGCGTTGCCGGGCGAACTCACAGAGATTAAATACCAAGCTGAATTGAAAGAAAAATATTTAGGATTGACCTCTGGCTCCAAATCAGGATCAGAGCCGGCTATATCATCTACACCACTCGTATGTTCGGTTCTTTCAACAGCCGTCTCGCCTCCGTAAGTACCGAAGCGATAGCTAATGCCGTCAACAGTAGTAATTACAAAGTTGGTAAGATCGTTACCCGTCCAGCTTGGTTCAATCAGCAGGTCCGTACGATCGCGCAGAATCAGATTTTTGTCTTTATCGAAGATGAAACTCCCGGAACCACCTGGGAAATTGAAATAAAAGATATCGGGCTTGAGGTCGATATCTCCGGCTGAAACTCGGTTGTGGAGTTTACGTTGCTGAAATTCATCGTTGCAGTTCAGTACTACATCCGGATCAAGTGCGGTGGCCAGCTCTGGGTAGGATGTTTCCCAATCAAAGAAGTTATAAGTATCGGGCATGCCCTGTGCTGCCCTGGTAATGACCCCTCCGGCTTGCAGCGTCCAACCTAGGCCTACCCAAGAAGGGACGGTGGCGACTTTGACAGCGCTGGCATCATAAGTAAGCGATAAGGGAGCGGAGAGAAACTTTCCTCCAATACCTTGTAGAGGAATACTGACATTGGCAGCTCCAGTATGATAGCTGATGGAGGTGTTCCCAAACTTTCCGAGAGAAGCGGCATCCGGCGAAGGGGGAATCACATTGTTTTGCCGCTTCCAACCGTTAGCGTCGAAAGTGATTGTACCGTCTCCGAGGCCATCTTGAGCCGATAATGAGAATACTGAGAGTAAGGAAAATGCGAAAAAGAATAGTACGTAGTTCAGCAGTTTTGGGGATGACATGCATTAAGTTTTAGGGCTGATGCTGTACAGCATCAGTTGGCGATAAATAAAATAAAACACAACTTAGTCAGTACCAGCGGTACTAACTATCCAAGTCAAATCTTCCTCGAAACATGCTGTGATGTGGGGACGTGAGGAAGCGCGTAAGTAAGATGTTGCATCTATAAGAGTAGATAGATGCTTTTTGAAGTTGAATTGACGGTAAACTTATGCGCATTTTCTTTATAGCGCAAGTATTTTAACATTTTGTGTTTGCATATACTCTTACAAAACAATATCTGACGAGTTGTAGTTCCACAGTGAAGTATCATATTTCTGATATAAGAGTAGCTTTAAGAGGGGTAAGCGGAATTTTGCTATAGAGAAGTCGTATTCCAAAAATTGTACCATCGAACGAACAAGGGCACTGATGCTGCCATCAATGCCCTGGTGTACACAAAATTTTCGTGTAATTCAAAAAATGGAGGCATTCCTCACGCCTCGTCTGGTATAAATCATCAAGGTAAAAATACCAGAAATGTTTTGAGGTATGCGCGTAGAGGTTTTGACTACTTTTTACCCCCTTTTAGCATTTTCTTTTCACTACTCTCTATACGGCGTTTTACTTTTTTCACATCTTCTGATGGTGGAAGGCTTTCTGGCTTAACACCTCTTTTCAGGAGAAGTTTTCGTACATCGGAATTGTTAGTTACGTGTTCCTCTTTAATTGCTGCATCACCTTCGAGATCGTTTTCGACCACATTATGGCTTGTCAATTCTGTAGCAAAATCTTTTGCCTTAATGAGTAGTGTAGAGAGGAAGTCTGCAAGTGGCCTGTTGCTTGGGACACCGAGCTTTTGTTTCATTTCTCTGGTGGTGTGTCCGCCAAATAATGCACGGTCGCCTTCCGATCGAATATATCCAAAACTCCGGTCGTTCACTCCTCTATCCTGGATTACCTGAGAGAGTTTTTTCTCCGATCGACTCAGTTTTTCACGAGCTGTAACCCTGGCTACGTCTAACAACCGTTTTTCGATCAGTTCTTGCTTCCGCGTTTGGACGGCGAAATACGTTTGTGCAAACGCAATCTCTGGCTTAGATGAATCACCATTTTGAGCGATGAGATAACAAGCGTATCGCGTCAAAGCAACATCTTCCACTTCGCGTTCTGCTCCTTTCCCCAACTTGATCATTTTGCTGACGCCGACAAAATGGTTTGAAATTTCTTGTCCAGAGCCTTCACATGCTTTCGACGCTTTAAGGATTATGTTCTTGAAGTTTCGCCACTGACCATACCCCAGGATTGTCTGTAGATCTCGTGCACTCCAACATTCAACCCCATTTACATTTTGGCAAGCACTCTCAAATCGTTTGAATAACTCCTCTATTACCTCTTTCCTCATTGTTTTACAGTTATATGAGCTTCGCAAATATACTACAAAAGGCGTTGAGTGGAAGGTATGAGGAGTAGCTGAAAATCTTGTCTATTTCATAGAGCCTTTCTACTCGAATCGATCATTTTGCTGATGTCAGCAAAATGATCTGGAACATACACTTTCCTCTTTTGTGGTTGCCTGTTAAAACTGAGCCATAGCGACGATCACCCCGGTAATAGCAATGGTTTGCATAATGAGGAATTTGAGCATTTCATTTTTTATGGAATGCATGGCTATTTTTAGTTCTTGTACTTCGTTACGGACTTCTTGTATTTCATTTCGTACCTCCTGAACATCTTCTCTCGTGGCAACACGTGATACGGTTACTTCCTGTATGACGTTTACCATTCCTTCAGCTTGTGACTCTGTATAACCATGCTCTTTGAGAAGCTTGATGGTTTTGTGCGTGTCGAGATGAAGCATAACAAATTCCATGAACTCACTATAATGCAAGATGCTTCATAATACAAGAGGTGGTGTACGTATCGATACGTGGATTTGCCGAATTGATCTCTGAATATCTTCCTGTCACTTAGCCATAAATGTATTAATGTTAGATGACAGGATTAGTATAAACAGTATTGGGAATAGTGTTCAGTTTATCCCCACTATATTCTCCAGGAAGCCCCGTATTTGTGTTTGGTGCATTTGTCCTTTTATGCTAAATTGTGAACAGTATAGACAGATAATGTTCACTTTATGGCCATACTGGAATATGACCTCTTTGACGAGTTCGGCAACCGTAAATATTTGACGGTGGAAGAACGGCAACGCTATTTTGAGAATGTGGAGTCGGCACTTCCCAAATCGCTCGACCGGGAAAAGCGCACCTTCGCTCTCCTTCTCTATTATACAGGTTGCCGAATCAGTGAAGGCCTGGCAGTAGCCAACGGCCATATTGATTATAGCAAAAAAGGGGTTGTGTTCAAGACCTTGAAGCGGCGTAAGACCATTTATCGCTTCGTTCCCCTGCCGGCATCTTTCCTGACGAAGCTCGATGATGTGCATCGAGTGAAGGACTACCAAAAAGAACGAGATGGCAAAATGGATCCTATCTGGCCCTTCGGCCGTACAACAGCCTGGAAGATTATCAAAGCCGTGATGGACCAAGCAAACATCGAGGGCGTTCAGGCAACGCCGAAAGGTTTACGACACAGCTTTGTGATCCAGCACATGGCGCTGGGCACTCCAGATCACATGATCCAGCGTTGGCTTGGTTGGGCCTCCCGTGATATGATGGAGGTCTATGGAAGAGCTACGGGAGCTGAGGAACATGATCTGGCCAGTAAGCTGTGGGAAAAAGAGGTTTAGTCTGGAATATCGGGCTCTTCTCCCCACATAGCTGATCTAGAACGATTACCGCGTCCTGTGCCAGATTTATTGGCTGCTGAAAAAGGAGTACCTCTAGAAGAGCTATGGGTAGAACGATAAACAAGTCTTTCCCGGACAATGGTGCCTACATAATTTCCATCTGGTCCAAAGACTCTGTCTCTTTTTATTTTTCCTACAATTTGACCTGATCGACTATAAACTTTGTCTCCTGAAACCTGTAGAGGATTTCCGTCTTTCGTATAGAGTCTCATTGCATAACCTTTTGTGCTTATGAAATATCCCAGAAACACAAACAATACCTGTGTCGAAAAAAGTTTCCATGAAAAACAAAAAAATATTTTGTCGAAGACTTGACGCTATGTGTCGATGAGCAATACGGCTAAGAGATAAATTTATCTACTTTAAAAAGGTATTACACTGGGTAAAAGCTACTCCGCTCAAAATTTCCAATGTATGCCATTGCCAGCACCCAATGTTGATTTTACGCCACCAGATTCAAGCCCACGCCATGTATTTATAATAGAGGCTGAACGTACAGCCCCTATGGGAATATCTATTGATTGGTACGAATTCGGTCAGTGCTTCATGTCTAGGTTACTTTTGGAATCTGACTCAGATAGTTCTGTTGAGAGTGGAGAAAAGGTAAAATCTTCAAAGAAAACACCAAAGAAATCCAAGCCTATATTTTGTCCACGTGATGAACCATTTTCCCTTCCACAAATCACATTGAAGAGGTTCAATGTATATAACCAATATTTCCGCTCTGCCTACCTAAGAGCAGGAGAATTCCCTCCTGCCTCAAACTGTTTGTTATGGCAGAGAAAAATGATAGAAAGCGCCCACGCATCACGCTCGATGGGGTTTTGAAGTACACCCTTATCATCCGGTTTGTACTTGAACTCTGTGGGTTTCTGTAATGAACTGTGAGGCTGTATCATTTGATGCAGCCTCATTTATTCTGAATAGTAGAACTGGCGTCAGCTTTCCATTCTTTACATTAAGGAAAACTCAGTTACCAAAATATTTTTTTAATTATGATTAAGACACAAAGTATTATAACTATACAGTACATCCAATAAACATTTAGCTTCAATGTCACTTTTGCTCCCCAATAAGCTCCTATAAGTGTCCCGAGTAAAACAACTAGACCTATTTTTAGGTCAAATTGCCCATAAAAAAATGACCAGACTAAAACGGTTAGAGAATGGCCAAGGCTCACACTTTTTTCTAAGTAAGACGCGCTCTGTGTATTTTTTCTTAAGAGGATTAAAGCAAACAATACCACTATTAAGCCGGCACCAGAACCAATTAGTCCTCCTATTATGGCCGGAAAAAAACCACATATAAAATATGTTAATAAATTAGATTCAGGGTAAAAATATCCTGAATCTTTCCGGAAAAAATCTATCAAGACATATTTTAGGCTAGCAAGAATACTGAGTATGATTACTAAAACAAGCATTAAAACAAGTGCTTGATTAGGATTGAGTTTTGATAAAAAATATATACCAAAAAGAGCTCCAAAACTCGCAGAGAGCAAAAGGACAAGATGCCTTGAAAGGTTGATGTCTCGAAATTCTCTAAACATAACCAGTCCTAAGCAACTTTGTAATACAATGGCTGGTCTTGTAGAACAAAGAATTGTAAGTGGATTAAATCCAAGTCCTAATAGAGCTGGCATTACTAGTAACATAGAGCCGCCAAAATTTACGCCAATGAAAGAGCCAATAATGGTTAATGCGAATACAATCAAGTCATTTGATTCAATCATGATTCTAAAGGAGTTAATTCTATTCGGCTATTTTTAAACTCCACTTTAACAATTTTATCAGTGTATGGACACTTAATCTCGAGGTACGATTTAATAATTTCATCTATTTCATGATCCTTGATTCTATTCCATTCTTCGTCAAACCTTAATAAGGCTGTTTCAATGTGAATTTGTTTCAAATTCACAGTAGCAGTCTCTCTCAATGGACGTACTTTTCGATCAAGAAAGTGAACATTTTTTGACCTGGTATCAGTCCCCATTCCAAGGAGTAGACTTTGATCTTTTATCAGGTAGTAATCATGAATAGTTTTTTGATATTTTACAACCGCTCCTGCTCTGATAAGAGCTTCTGCGAATTTGGCACGTTCCCAGTCCCAAATATCTGCTATAATTCTTACTTGTACGCCTCTAGATTTAGCCGTTTGAATAGCTGCTATAGTTTGTTCAAATATTTTTAGACCTTCTGAATAAGCTCCCCAAGATGTTGTGGGAGTTTTAAACCTAATCACCTCATCAGCAGTCAATATTTGCTCTATTACTTGGTTATAAATATCAATTTTTTTAATAATAATAACTTCCTTGAAAAGGGTTTGTATAATAGGATTTATGAATGGTTCAATAAAAGTTGCTGAAGTAAGTAGAGTACCTAGAATCCCCACCAAGAGTGAAAATTTATTTGGAATCTCAAAAAAGAAAAGTATCAGAATAATTACACAAAAAATGAAGACAATGTAAATCCTAAGAGCGAGAGCTCGGTTTTTAGCGGAACTGTTATAATTCATGCTTTAATGAGGTTTCTTTAAGTGCCTTTTTAATCATCTTATCGTTTTCAAAAAGATTATTCGTTTTTCACAACTAAAGATAGACTAATTTAAGTGTTTAGACATTAGAACCCTGATCAAACAATAGTAACCTACAATTCATCATGATTATTATAAATCTGAGTTTTCCTCTCTTAGTCTTCCGGAAAACTCAAGCGCTCTATCTCCTCTCCTCTACGCATATATCTTATCGAATTCGATAAGATTACGGCGGGGTAGGTCAAGTTTGTGCTGCATTTTAAACCTAACGGATTCGTCACCCTTAAAAAGGGTTGTGTACTCTCCTTCCCTATTTAGGTGGACGTACAGATTCCATAGAGCGGTCTGCAATACTTCGGTTTCTTACTCTTTTGCAGGAGGGAGCTTTTTCTTCTTTTTCGATTCTTTAATCTGCTGTAGGTAGTTTGCATCAGAAATTACACTACGGCCTACAGAGTCCTCAAAGGCTTTACGAGCTTCTCCAGCTGCTTGCCCTCCTTCCTTTGCTGCTTGCTCGTTTTCTTGGTAGCCTTGAGCGTCATGCTCGTCGATTTTTCGCGTAGTGGCCAGCTCACCCAAACGATTAAAGATGAGTTCTTCTTCTGTCATATGGTCTCGAAGATTGTGAGTCTTTTTGAGACTTTTACGATTCTTATAATCACCAACAGTTTGTCCAAAGGTGCCTCTAGTGATCTCATTGGTGAGTTTGGCATATTCGACCCCTTCTTTAATCCCGCGCTGTTGCCATTCTTCTGTGAGAAGCTTTCTCGTGTCTATGCCTCTAATCCGCTCCTCTATCCATTCATCAGAATATCCGCGCCTTCTGTAAATCGCCCGAAACCGCTCAATGATAAGTTCCGGGTTCTCGGTCTCTTCTACTCGTTCACTCCCTGTCTGAGCAAGCCACTGCTTGAATGGCTCAGCTTTCTTTGATGGGATGGATTGTATAATTCGGAAAATAGCCTCTAGGTTTCCTGCTAGTGTTTTACGCTTTTTTCCTGTTTCTCCCTCCATTTCTAGGGGGGGACAATTTGTCCCCACGTAGGTTTTTAATCCTTCGTCACGACGGCGCATTTTCTTAAAATAATCTGCTGGATTAGAGCTGTCAGTCAATGCGCCTACGATATCAATGATAGCAAACCACCACTCGTCATTGTGCCACACTCGACGTATGGTCTTGCTTTCAAATACGATCAGCTTGTTTGGTTTTTTCTTGCTCATTTTTCTCTCGTTAGAGCCTGTATCATCCTGATACAGAATTAATGTACTGATTCAGTCCTATCTACGCAACGCCGGGAGTGTTTCACTCTGCTCCTCCCCTACTCTATTCCGGCATACTCACATATTCCACAAAGCGGCCGCAATATTTCGCTCTTCCTGGCCAACGGCCGCCGCGTAAACTTCCATCATGGCGGGTGTAGACCAGCCCGCCCATCGCTGGATCATGTGGCCTGGTGTTTTCATCTCCTGGTGCGCGATAACAAAGCTGTGGCGAAGTCCCTTGGGGCAAGCCTGTATACCCTCTATACCGGCCTCGGCCATGACCCGTTTGATATAACGTGAACCAGTCCTCCGGTCAAAGGGCCAGATACGTTCCCGGAGTTCTTTTTCTGACCGGGCCTTTTGGCGCGCCTTCAGATTGTAGACATCATCGAGCTTTTCCAAATAGGCGGCCGGTAAAGGCACGTAGCGGTATACGTCCTTGCGCCGCTTGAGCGTTTTGAACTGTACCGATTGCTGAGAGTAGTCTACCCCTCCTACGGTGACATTCAGCCCTTCGGAGATTCGGCAGCCGGTCCAGTAGAGCAGGAGGGCAAAAGGGCGCTGCTCGCGTTTGAGCGCTCGGGGGACGGCCTCCAGAAAACGCTGTCGTTCTTCCACCGTCAAGTACTTGCGGCGACCGTGGGCGTCAACAATCGTAAAATGTTGCATGTCGCTTTAATGATAACAATTGTGACAAATTTCACCAGAAAAATGCACATAAACAAATCAATAGAAGAGGAATACTGTAGAAAACTGCCCCAGAAATAGCAGTACTGGGACACCTCAATATTGCCTCTCTCCTACCCTGCTCTTCTTTCCCCGTCGGATAACCTACTGAGTTTTGGAGAAATGTACTAAGAAAATCGTTTGACTCTTATTTCTGTATTTGATAGCATGATAGCAATCAGTTATTGTTGTCATTATGGTTGTTATATCAGTCCGTACAGAAGAAGGTTTTAAAAAATTGGTGAAGTCGCAAGCGGCTCTTTCAGGTGTGAGTCTACAGCAATATGTTATTGATGCTCTGCGCAAGAAACTCAATACAGACAAAAAAGAATTTACCACAGAAGACTTTAATAAAGAGACGCTAGATGCTTTCAAAGAGGCAGAAGAGGGAAGTCTCACAGAGTGTGAAAACTTAGTTGAGCTTCATAAGGCGCTTGGCATTTAATGAAGCTTCTCTACTCTAAAAAGTATCTGAAAGATATCCGCCGCTTGAAAAAAAGACGTTTTGATATGGAAAAGCTTAAATCTCTCCATGAACGGATACTGATAGGTGCTTTTTTGCCACGCGATCGAGATCATGCCCTTAAAGGTGATTTACGAGATTCCCGTGAGTGCCATGTCTCTGGTGATTGGGTTGTTATTTATCGAAGGAGAAAGGAGGCAGAAGCCATTGAGCTTTTACGGACAGGGACACACCAGGATGTGTTTAAGGGGTACTGATTATATAGTTACACTTTAGGCTTTCTCTGCTGTATCCGATAGTTGCTGAGTCTCATTATCTTTCCTCTCTTTTTCGATGGGCGAGAAAACTAGCATAATCTTCTAGCGCCAAAAGTAGATTGTGCCTTGCCTCTTCCAGTGTATCTCCTTGGGTATGTACTTCTGGAATCTGCTCGACAGAAACGGCGTAACCCCCTTCTTCGCATTCAACGAACACAGCGGTGAAATGTGGTTGTATCGGAGGATTCATGTTACCATTCTACACCTGGACAACCTACAAGCAAAATGCATTTAGAGTTCCTATCCCCCACTTTACTTTGTTATATGCCGAATATATCAGCGTGTGAACCAGTGTCTACCAAGATGAGCAGATCTTCTTCCCAGCGGTACACCAAAACCCAGTCCCCTTCTATATGACACTCCCGATGGCCAGCCCAGTTGCCTTTTAGAGCGTGGTCTTTATGGCTTTGGTTTGAGAGAGTTCGTTAAAATGGCTTGGATAACTCGTATAAGTTTTTCTTCACTCCTTTCTTAAACGCCTTTGAAGGACGAGAATTACAAAGGAAGTTCACCATGAATGGATTACAGCAGATAGTTCGTCAAAGGAATTATATTCTTCATATCTCCCTTCCTCTAAATCTTTAATTGCCTCGTGGATTGTGCCTCTTTGATGTGTACCCCCCGCTGCTTCCAAAAGGAATTCAGTAACATTCTTCCCTTCGAGCAAGGCTTTGTTTTTAAGCTGCTCTTTTTGCTGGTCAGATAGCCGTATAGTCAGTGTGGCCATTCACCCTTCATGATACATAAAAAGATCACTTGTCGTCAAACATTGTTACTCCCTTGTGCCGTTTCTTTCTTTGCGTCAGAGATGTTTAGTACACCGGTACATTCCAGAATTAGTTCAGTCACTGTTTTGCCTTCTGCGGCAGCACGAGCTTTTATGAAGTTCTTTTCCTCTTCCGTTAGCCGCATAAAAAGTCTAGCCATGTACAAGTAGTATAGCTTGAGAGGTATCAGTTATCAGATTTCTGACCTACTCCCCTACCCTATCAAGATAGATTTTTTGACCAGGCTCCTGCGTTCGCCAAGAAACGAATCGTTTTCTGGTAAAGAGCGATTTCCGGAGAAACCGCTCGAAGTAAGGATAGAGTGATACGTTCCCGTATGTCACGCCTATCACCTGGTGCAGTCGTTGCATCCCTGCAGTGCGCTGCTTGTGTATTGTAAGCTGTATTTCCGTTCATGTAAACATTTGAACAAAAACACATGTATTCAGATGTATATTTGAATATCTGCACAAATAAACTTTTGCATACTTAAACTTATGCTTGTTAATACATTTGAATATTTGTTTTTTATTACATTCGAATACTTGTATATAAAAACAAATGAATTTCTGTATTTTCGTGTTGATGAATTTTTATACATGTGCATAATTGCACTAAAATACACTTATACATGCCAATTGTAATATCTGTAGCGAATGCCAAAGGAGGGGTAGGAAAGAGTACACTTGCTTATTGCCTTGGATGCTACTATGCAGGGAGAAACGCAAAGGTTGCCATTTTAGATGAAGATATACAACAAACAATCACAGATAATATTGAAGTGTGCACAGATAGGGGAGAGGAGGTTCCTTTGACCCTCATCAAAAAAAGTGCCCTTAACTCTTATGTTGATTTAGCTAGTAGAGACGAAGACATTATTCTTGTAGATACTGCTCCTGTAGAAACGACTAGCATTGCGAGTATTTACGATATATCTGATATGGTTTTAATTCCCATTAAGCCTTCAACAAACGATTATAATTCTTTACAGCGCTCTCTTGATACACTGAAAGCGGCCATGGAAAGAAATCCAGACATGATTGTTGCAATTGTCATAAATATGGCCGTGAAGAGCAGTACTGTTCAACAGGCATTTAGAAGTGCATTTGAAGCCGAAGAACGTATAAAAGTTTTAAAGGCAGAGCTGGCGAACCGTGTGATTCACACGAAGTATATTTTAGAGACATACAGCCTTTTCAAAACCAATGATAAAATGGCAAAGCAGGAGATGGCCGCAGTCGGAGATGAAATATACTACTTACTTACTTTATAACCTTCCAAAATCATGGCAGATATGAATTTCGGTGATCTCAAAAAAAGAGCAAAAGATCAGGGCGAAACCCCTAAAAAAGTTTATAAAGAAGTTGAGGAGGGGCCCCTAGAAGGACAACAAACGATTCAAGCAGTAAGCAGTAAGACTTCAACAAAAACAAGAGGTCGAGCTAGTTGGAAAGAAGAAGGAGTCGAATACGTCAGAATAGGGGTAGATGTACCAGTCTTAATGCATAAAAGAATTAAGAGGCTTCTTGTGAATGTTTTTGATGATACTTACTCTTATCAGGACGAAATGATCAATGCAGCTCTATTAGAATATTTAGAAAAATATGAAAGCAAAAAATAGGCCTTAGAAGGCTTAAAGTTTTTCTTGTGGTAATGGGTATGCTCTTTTCCTTTAAATCGCCTCAGATCGAATTCTCGCACGATACAGAGGCTATTTGATCCTGCCTATTATATCTTTAATTGACTTCATTTCTCCTTGTGGGCCTTCTGGCTTTGGTTTTAGTGGTTGGCTTTGCCTTTTCGCACGAAAGGCACTTAGGTGTTCCATAAAAGCACTAAAGTGCTGACGTTCTTCCAGGACTCTTTTTGGAAGTCCCCCTCTTTTGTCGTTTGGGGTAATCCTTTTTTTCGTTTTCCCCTTTTCAAAATCACGTATTCGTTTCAGACGTTCCTTCTCGATTTTTTGAAGAACAAACTGGATATACTTATCTTCAAAACCCTCTATCTCTCCGAAGGAACAATGATCTAGTACAAGGGTAAGAGCCAAAGAACGGTTTACGCCGTATTCAATGAGATACCAAAGTGCTATTGCCTGTGAGTCTTTAAGATGGGGGAGAACGCGCATAGAGAAATTTTCCTTAATGCCATGTTCCGAGAGCTTTTTAAGTACGGCCTTTCTGGTTTCACTAAGCGGCGTTCGATTTGCATCGTCAAAAATGGTAAGCTGGTTTTTATTTTTCCCAATTCGAGTTAGTTCAGGAATCATTGCTAGAAGGATTTTTGACCGAACGTACACGGTAAAATGCACTCCTTCTATTACTTTGCCTGCTTTCACCTTTTCATAGGAAAACCAGTATGGGACTGTATCATTTTGTTCAAGCTCCTTCTCTGCTACTTTCAGAACCCGCTTCTCAAAGTCATAAAATCGTGGATAAGCATCATGAACTCCAAAAAAAAGACGAAGATCATCTACGGGGTAGGTAAAATTTATTTCTGCAACCCTCGATGTCTTGTCGTGTTGCATTTGAAAAAGCTCAACGATACGTGCCGAAAACTTTGACCTGTAAGCCCTCAAATCCCACAAGAGTTTGGTGTAAGGTAGCCCTTGTTTGTATTGAATATAATCAGCAAAGTCAGCTGAAAATCGGCCAATGATGTAACCATCTTTCACTCCCAAGCGGCTTAACCAATTAACTTTGACAAAATCCTTCTTCTTTTTTTCTTTGAGCAAAATCGGGTTATCATTCAGATGGTCGAATGCGTAGCTTACCAACTCGTAGATATCAGACCATTTTTCACCAGGAGTATTATTCACGAAGTCTAAAAATGCTTTGCCTGGTATCCTTATCTCTGCAGTAGGATTCTCTTTATCCATGAATGCTCCTAAAGCATAAATGATTTGCCGAGGGCGAAGATTAATTGTTTGACCGCCCGTCAGAATTTTATTCTGCTGAATAATCTGTTTGTCTCGATTATCTAAAGCCAAAAGAAGAGTTTTTTGTTGGGCGAACATAAGAAAAAACTATCTATAAGACGACACGCTGTCAATTTTTTCGTCTTATCTCTCATGCACGATTAACTGCGGTTCGCATGTTCAGAAAAAGACTCATTTTTAATTCAAAAAAGAAGGCACCCCTCATATGTCGTTTTATAGCAGTAAAATACCCTCATTTTGTCGTTCTATTCTCCCCTAATAAGTCGTCTTAAAACTCGCACTTAACCCCTTTTTTGTCGCTCCTTTACCCCTGATATGTCGTCTATAAATCGGCTTTAAGCCCCATTTTTACTGGGTTTTAGCTTTCCTATTTATATAATCATAAAGTAATCATAACCTAATTATATATTCTCTTTCAGGAGCTTTTAGTAAAAAGCTTTCAATAAAAAGAAAAAAGAATAACTTGAGATCGATGATAACACCAAAAGAGGCTAAAACAATAAGCATTGTCGACTTTATGCGGACTCGTGGATTTGAACCAGCTCGCATACATGGTCAACAAATCTTTTATTTCTCTCCTTTCCGTGAAGAGAAAATACCTTCTTTTAATGTTCGTCAAGGAGGGGGAAACGATGGTGATGATGTTTGGCATGACTTTGGGGAAGGTGGAATTAGCGGAGGAGACATAATTGAGTTGGTAAAAGCCTTAGATAATACTGACTTTCGTGGGGCTTTGGAAATCTTAGGACGACATATTAGGGGTGGAGGAGCAGTAACTGTAGAAAATATTGCTCCCAAAACGGCTTATACCCTGTTTCCACAATCGAAATCAAATACGATCGCCCTTAAAGCTGTTAGACCTTTAAATCACTTCGTTCTACTCAAGTATCTTCAAGAAGATAGATGTATTTCGCCTGCTGTGGCAAAACTTTACCTCAAGCTTATTTGGTACGACAATGATGGAAGAAAAGGACTCTTTGCCTTTGGCTGGAGAAACCAAAGTGGGGACTACGAATTACGAAGTGCAGGGAAACAACCATTCAAAGCGGTAACAGGTAGAAAAGATATTACCCTTTTTTTGTCGTCTTATCCCTCTGTTACACGTTGCTTCGTGTTCGAAGGCATCTTGGATTTTTTGAGCATTCTTGAAATTAAGGGGGTCACGGAGATTGATGGCGATGTAGTGATCCTTAACAGTACATCACTTAAGAACAGACTGCTTGATTTTCTTTCTCAGCGAAGTTATGAAACCGTTTTTACTTTTTTTGACAATGATAAAGCCGGGAGGGCTGCTCTAGAGGACGTGAAAAAAAAGACAGCCCATCTAGATATTCGACAACAGACCTTTTATGAAGGATTTACAGATGTAAACGAGTATTTGCAGTCAAAGCATAAGAAGTAGCCTTTTCCTTTTTCTTTTTATTGAAGCCGGTCCACTGCCGCCGAAGGCGGTCGAAATTTTCCGCACCCCTAATATGTCGTTGTATAGGGTATGTCTTGACATAGAACTGTGTGTCGTGATGCTGAGATCTGGCAAGGAAGTACTTGCCGGAGATCTTCTCGCCAACGTATCACGAAAACACAGACATTATGAAACAAGAACGAAGGAGCCTGTATGAGCTGGCCACAGCTCGTATTGTAGCGCAATTGGAAGCAGGAGCCCCGCCATGGCGACGCACCTGGGGAAGTTACGGAATGGCCAGAAATTTACAGAGTGATAAGCTGTACAGGGGTGTGAATGCCTTTTTTCTGAACCTTATCGCTCCGTACCGTATTCCGTACTACCTGACATATCGACAAGTTCAGGAGATGGGGGGAAAGTTAAGAAAGGCTCGAAGGTGGAGTATGTGTATTACTACCGAACCTACTACAAGGATGAGCATGGGAAGACGGTTCCTCAGAGTAAACTGGAGCAGTATGATTTGAAGGAGCTTGAACAGATACGGTTCTTGAAGTCCTTTAAAGTGTTCAACATCGAATCTTGTGAAGGCATCGAGTGGACACCACCTCCGGAGGTAAACCGTCAGAATGATCCCATTGAGGAAGTGGAAGCGATTCTGCGAACGATGAAAGAGCCGCCGAAGATAGTGGAAGTCTCATCGGAAGAAGCGTACTACGCTCCGCGAACAGATGTGATCAATATGCCGAGTATCCGGCAGTTTGAATCTTCTGCGATGTATTATCGAACTTTACTGCATGAGTGTGCGCATTGGACTGGCCATGAGACTCGCTTAGCTCGTCCTGGGATCACTGAGCGGATTGATCGCGCGAGTGAGAATTATGCTGAGGAGGAGCTCATAGCAGAGCTTGGTTCTCATTACTTGTGTGCCGTTATTGGCATTGATGATGAGAGTATGAGAGATGTAAGTGTAGGCTACTTAGATGCCTGGATTAGACGTCTAAAGGAAGACCCGAACATGATTTTTCGCGTAGCACCGAGAGCACAGCAAGCGGCAGAGTACATTTTGGGAGCGCCGCTGGATGAATGTTTACGATAGAAATATTTTTAGCGTTGGGTGAAATCTCCTTTGTGAGAACTGGTCTGCGAACTGGTTCTCTTTTTTCACAGTCTAATGTTTAGCGTTTTCTTCCTCCCTAATAGCTACAACTCCCCCAAGTAAAAGGAGGACAATACCCCCGAACTGGACAGCGCTATTATCAGATGTAAGGGCCATCGTTGCCCCGGCGGTCGCCATTCCAAGAGCAGCATTATGGCTCTGAGATGAATAGAGTTTGCCGGTTTGAACATAGTTGGCAAAGTGCTCGCAATTAGAAGTGAGCAAATGATATGCCTGCAAGCTCATAGCTTTAACTGCCCGTTGTACGGCTTGAGCCCTAGCGATAGCACTACCTATAAAACGTCGAATCTTTTCTACTGGATATTCTTTGGCTAGAGTAACAAGTTCATTTACAGGAACGTAGCGGACGCCAGTGCCGCGCATGTTTGCTACAAATACAGGATGAATGCCATTGTGCCCCAGATAGACCACGAAGTGCTGGAAAATACCTTGGTTTTTACGAGCAATGAGTACATCTCCTGGCTGGAGATTGTAAGCTTGTATAAAGGCTGAGATTGAATAGTGATACGTCATCAGAGAAAACGATTTAATGTAAACAATGCTTCAAAGCTACAGGCTTCGTCCGGGGAGTATGAATTGAGAATGACAATTCTCGTTTGTTAATACACTCATTCTCGAGATTTTAGTTGACCAAGTGCTCCGATTATGCCTTCAATCCGTTGATTTATAAGCGTTTGTTCTCGTTCGTTCTTCTTTGCTTTATATTTTATATCTGAGTAGTATCGCTCATCTTGCGTGATCGGTTCTCGGTTTTCGTTGTATAACCGGCGGGTAAGTAACTTGTTAAAAGCGTTTTTGCCTTTTAGCTTGATCCATCCTTTTGATTTTAGCGCTTCTAGTAAACAGATGAGTTCGTAGACTTTAATTTCGTTCGCAACGATATACTGTTTGTTGTCGCCATTCAGAAATTTCCTGAATGAGGGAATTTCAAGGATTAGGCTGTAGTCACTTTTGAGCATCCCGGCTAATTGATTCAGTTGGTGCTTGTTTCCCTGCCATTCAAGATAAGGCTTGAGATCATCCTGAAGGGGCTCTACTTCTGGAATAGGGTATCTTTCTTTGAGTTTTTCAAAGGGGATGTGATCAATGATACTGCCGAGCTGTGGATGAATGAACTTCTTCAGCTGGAATATTTCATCAGTGTTACGAATAAAATAGGCTGCTTGTAGGGGATCGTGTTTGTGTATTTCCTGGGTGCAGTCAATAATAATGGTGGCAACGATACCTTTGAGGCACTGAACCTGTTTTTCCTGTTCATCATTTTGTACTCCATTAAAGTCTAGATGGAGGTGGATTCCGAGGCGGTGAATTAAGATATCAAGTGGCCAGTCTAATATCTGCTCAGCAGAGATAGCAGATAAGTCCCCTAGATGCTCCTGAAGCGCGGTTTGGACTTTGGCCATCAGTTCAGGAGAACCATTACGAAAATAGAGTTCGAGTTTTTGTGCGAGGTTCATCGGTGTAGTATGAGGCCGTTTTAGACCATGAAATATAGGTGCACTTTTTCTATATGAAAATGTTGTTGATCAACAAATAGTTTCAAGGAACCTTATTTTTTGGGTAATCACCTGCTTACACTATGCACAAAAAGCAAGATTGCGAGTTGTTCAAATTGATCAACAATGTCTCCAAAAATGAAGCACTCGCCACTTGCCAAGGGAGCGCCCTTTGGATTCCCCTTAATTGCTGGTGAACAACTATTTGATCAACAGCTTGCCGCATATTTCTTGTCCAGGTAGAGTGGGGGAGATGATGGATAAAAAGAAAAAAGCAGACCGCCGGGAATATCATCGAGAATACGGGGAACAACGACGTAAGGAACAGCGTCGTATTACGCTTTGGGTACCAATGAGCGAGTACGACCATTTGCGTGAACAGGCAACTATGCATGGCTACAAGAGCCTGCCGGCTTTTATCCAGCACTGTAGTGAAGCCTATCTGGACAAAGAATATCTGGTGCACCGCCCGGAATTTCTCCAGGAGATGATCACCCAGATACGCAAGATTGGAAACCAGGCCAATCAACTGACGATGCATACCCATGCGCTGCGAGACTATGAACAGGCTGATCGTTATCGAGGTCTGCGGGATCAGGTCTATGAGCTGAGTCAGTACGTGCGGCAGAAAATGGAGCAGCCGATTTTGTTGAGCCCACAACTACTGGGCAGCTACCTGGTGAAACTCATTGAGAAGAATTCATCCTACCTTGATGATCTGGAGGCATTCGTGTACCGGAAGAGGAGAGATCTGAATCGTGATGATCATCAAAGCGACTAGCCGGAAAGACTCTCAGTGTTTTGAGCAGCTGGTAGCATACGTCCTGCGTGATGGAGTAGGGGAGTACTTACCTTATATACAGAATATGGATGGAGTGGATCCATCCGATGCGCCGCAAATCAGCGCCGCCTTTCTCGCCAACGACGTTCACCGAAAAAAAAGAAAAGGCGGGGTGTGCTTGCATCATGTCATCCTTGCCTGGCATCCGAGTGTAAGAGAGCAGCTGCAAGCCCATCCGGAAAAGCTTTACGCAATCATCAGCAAATTTCTGGAGCTACGCTGTCCAGAGGCGGGGGCTTTGACAGTGATCCATGATGAAAAGGAGCATGTTCACGCCCATGTTGTTTTCTCGGCTACAGCTTGGGGGCATGCTCAGAGTATGCGGATGAGCAAAAGAGCTTTTCAAGAGTGCAAAGAAGCCATGGAACGCTTTCTGCAGGAGAGATATCCGGAACTGCTTCCTGCGCAGCGAGAGCGTCGATCTGTGGCTAAGGTGAATGATTTGAGTGAGGCTTTCCGAAAGGTATTAGAGCAAGCCGTTTCCTATGAACACTGCGTTGAACTTCTGATGGTCGAAGAGATGACCTTTTACAGTCGTAGGAGGAAGCTCGCCGGAGTACTTCATAAGGGCAAGAAATATCGTTTCTCCAGATTGCTGTATAGCCCAGAGCATGTCCGGGTTCTGGAGATATTGCAGCAAGAGTACCAGTTCAGTAAAGAGCTGGAGCATCTATCCGAACAGCGAAATGAAGAAAGAATGGCAAGGGGGCGATAATTTTTTTATACTGTCAGAAATATTTTATATATTTGCATTAGTTCTTTGATAGACCAGAGATGTAGTTCTTCAGAAAAGAAATTCATCTACCCGAAACGTACGGTGTTTAACTACTCAAAAAGTAAGTTTAAGCACAATGAGTATTAGCTCATTTTTTTGCCACCTCAAAATCTGATCGGTCCACGGCGTATCGCCGCATAGCCGGTAAGGCGATAGGTAGTGAAGCATATAGGCATACCAGTAATGCAATAATATATTCTTCTTATAGGCGAGGAATTTTAGGAGTGATCAGGAACCACGATAAACGGGTAGTATCGATATGGAGGCGAGGCGATATTGCCTTGTATCTTTTTTAAAAAAATCGAGATCATGAATTTTGATGTTTTGAAGAACCAGCTAAGTCGCTGGTCAGAAAAGAACCGTGGTTCTTTGCACGTAGTAGATGAGCGTATTGTGGCAGATTGTTTAGAGTTGTTGGATATTATTGAGCAGACGGAAGATGAGGATTTGCGAAAGATTCACCTGGTGGATCTTTCGGTCAAACTCACACTCTTTTTTAGCTGTAGTAAACCATAGCCAATGACTATTTTGACGAACACGCGCTGATCACTCCTAAAAAAATTTCCAGTAAGATGAATCTCGGCAGGACAATAAAAACATTTCGCAAACGCAAGGGGATTCGACAGGGTGACCTGGCGGATGCCTGTGCTATTACCCAATCCTATCTTTCCAATATTGAGGGCAATCATCGAGAGCCTACGCTGAGCACATTACAGAGTATCTGTCGGCAGTTGGAAATTCCTCTGCCCATTCTTTTTTTCCTATCTATGGACGAGGCTGATGTAAAGCAGGATCGACGTGATCTTTTCACTTCAATAAGCCCGGTGATGAAGCAAACACTGGAGGAGGCTTTCACGTAAAGAGCCTCTTCTCCAATGCCCATACCTAATACCCAGCAGACACTTAGTTCCATTCTCGGCTATTCGTGGGCCAAACTCGAATCCATCACTAAACGGCTTGATAATTACTATAATTTTTATGAACGCCTGGAGGTGAAAGCTAATGGAAAACAGAAACGCCGTAAGATAGAACCAGTACGAGAGCCATTAAAGACTATTCAGAGCCGTATTCTACGGAGGATACTTTCAGATATGCCTTTACCGGATTGTGCGCACGGAAGTATAAAAGGGCGTGATAGCATCACCAATGCCCTGGCGCACATGGGCAAGAATTTCCATTTCTGTACCGATATAAAGAAATTTTACCCTTCCGTACGCCACGAGATGGTAGATGCAATGCTGTACCAGGAGGGAATTACCGATTTGCAAGTTAAGCGAATGCTCCGCTTGCTGCTGACCTATAAGGGACGTTTACCACAAGGAAGCCCGACGAGTGCTTACGCGGCCAATCTAGTGTTCAAAGTTATCGATGAAGAACTTATGGCATTGTGTCAGCTTCGTGGCATCCAGTATACTCGTTATCTGGATGATTTAGTATTCTCCGCCCAGGCGTGTTTTAAAGACCTCACGCCGGCACTTATACAGGCATTTGAAAGTCGAGGGTTCCGGCGCAGTCACCGTAAGACTTTTTATAAACAAGGTCCAGCCGAAATTACCGGAGTACTAGTCCGCCAGAACGAGATAGATTTGACGGACCAGAAGAAACGGAAGCTGCTCAATGAGCAACTCACAGAACAGCAGCGGCAGGGATTTGAGAATTATGCTAGGCAGGTGCTCGTGCATAGTCAGACTTAAAAACATAGGAGGCAACACCATTGCTGGTGCTGCCTCCATGTTTTCGTAGTTAACAAATGATCTTTATCCGAAATACTGTGAAACTAACCATGCAACTAGGAGAAAAATCATCCCTAGTGCGAAAAGTCGATAAAGATACTTTCCATCGCCACCGTTATTAATATTCGTTTTGCTCATTTAGAATATTATTTGTGGAAGTTAACAAAGAAGTTTTCTGCAGCTACCCTCTTTTTAAAAAGAGCTTGACAAGCTTCCACTCTCGCCTAGAGTAATCTCAGAGTTCGTTTTGCTCGAACTCTGAGGTAGCTGCCTTGTTCGTAGCTGCCTCTTTTTCCCTTATGGGAAAGGCGTAGTGTGTAAAATGTACAAGGTGTTTTGGTTTTTGAGATTATCCATTCTGCCTCCTTTCTATCTGTGAGAGACAAAAATAGCTAACAACCTTACCACGGTTGCTAGCTGCCTATTTTGCTCTCTTTTTCAAATTGAGATAAAAATTTAAATAAAGCAATACTATAGTATTTAATAGATTCGTTTTATTTGTATTTCAGTCTAAAATAAGTGGATTATGTCAAATATCCGACACGGAGAGACGCTCAAGAAATTACGAGATGATTATGGACTATCAGTAGAAGAGCTTGCTTCAAACTTAGGACTGAGTGTGCCCAATACTTACAAATATCTCAAGTTCGGTCAGTCGGGGCCATTGCAGGAGAAGCGTTTTAGTAAAGCTATGATTGCTTATATATGCCTTCTTTTTGATCAAAACCCGGAAGTATTTGGAGAGGATGAGTCTCTTTTTCAACTAAGTAATAAAGATGGTCGAGCTATTATCTCTGGGGCACCCAATTTGTTCTTTGGTGCTTCTCCTGAGTGGAGACAAGATCACGACCAATTTTTAAAGGCCTATTTTGAAGCTATTACTCAGCGATTAGTACAAGCTCAATATTCTTACAAGGTATATGATTGCTTTTCGAATAATTACGGGGCGAGCCATTCTTCTCATGCTGAAGAATACTTCATTCAACATGAGAAGTATTTTAAAAAAATCCAAGAAGTGTTAGCTAATCGTGGTTCAGAGTTTTCTTATCAGCGCATAGCTGCTTTGCCTCCATACGCTGAGAGGCTTGGTATGAAGCATTCTGTAATGAGAGTGATAAGCCTCATGTTCCAGGAGACGTTTGAACACTTATTCTTCTGTTACAAGAACTTTCCAGATCAGTTTTCATTTTATGTTGTTGAGCAAGAAACGTCTCCT
>JBCBWU010000379.1:0-3907 GCA_039816955.1 Bacteroidota bacterium | reverse complement strand
CGGAAATGCCCGTAGGCGACATAGCTTGAAACAACAGCCGCTTTTTTACCACTTGACCCCAGCAGCGTGGTCGTTCTTTACTACAAAAAATGAATCGGCTGTTTTCTCTTTTGTTCTTGCTAGCTATGAGTGCTAGCCTCTCTGCTCAGTTCTATCTAAACGCCAGTGATCAACTTCCCGACGAGGGTGCCAAACAGCAGAGTATGGATGTCCGCGCGGCAGATCTGGATCAGGACGGTGACCTGGATATCGTTCTGGCCAACGAATTTCAGGCCAATACTATTCTTTTCAATGATGGTAGCGGAAACTTCACCGTCGCTGCCGCCAACGTACTACCCGCACGAGTACAGGATAGTGAAGAAGTGGCGATTGCTGATTTCAACGGCGACGGTTGGCTTGACCTCGTTTTTTGCAGCGAAGATGATATCAATCTCGGCGAGCAAAATGTACACGAATATTATCTGGGCTCGGAGGAAGGCTCCTTCAGCACTGGGCCAGACAACCTGATAGACAGTGAAGCCAATGCAGTCATTAGCGCGGATGTGAACGCCGATGGCTGGCCCGATCTCATCTTTGGCAACAACGGTCCTACCACCCTTCTTCTCAATGATCAAACGGGTAATTTTGTACTCAATGAAGATCGTATTCCGGCCGTAAACCGTACCACCCAAGACCTGCTTTACATTGACCTGACGGGCGATGGACACGCCGACCTCATTGAAGGTAATGAAAACGGTAACCGCTATTTCATCAACGATGGTAACGGCTTCTTCACCGACGAAACCGCCGAGCGTTTACCCAACTTATCGAATCTGGAAACGCGCAAAATAGTAGCTGGCGATGTAGATGGCGATAACGACCTGGACCTATTCCTTTGCAATGTAGCCTTCCTACCGGGACGAAATCCCCGAAACCAGCTGTGGCTTAACGATGGTTCTGGCAACTTTACCGACGCCACCCTCACGCAGCTACCACTTGACGTGGACCTGACCTTAGATGCAGTCATCATAGATTTAGATGCGGACAATGACCTGGATATTTTTGTCACTAACATAGCTGGGGTACCCCAAAAGGTTTACCTCAATGATGGTTCCGGTGTCTTTGCTTTCGCCAACTCAGGCATTTTTGAGGAAAACTACATTCGCGAGGGTTTGGGGCTTTTCACCGCTGATTTTAATGGAGACGACCTAATCGACATCTACCTTTGTGATCGTAAAATTCCCACCACTGACTTCAAAGACTTGCTATTGCTACGCGCCCCAATCACTTCTAGTGAGGAGCAACTAGTGGTTGAGCAACTCACGGTGTTCCCTAATCCCATTCAGGATACTTTTTATATCCAAGGAAATTTAAACGAAGTCATTTCAACAGTGCTCCTAACAGATAGTAGCGGACAAACTCTGGCAGAACTAAAATTGACGCAACAAACCGATAACACCTACCAAGCACTCTGGCCACCACACCTCAGTAGCGGCATCTATTTCCTAAAGGTTGCCAACACTACCGTAAAACTGATTAAGCAATAATGATTCCACGAATGGCTGGTTGTCCTGAAACGGCAAAATCCATGTAACTACACTAAATAAAAACTGGCCGACATTTCTCAAGACCGGACTGTCCCAATGCGGACAGTCCATTATCCTTGGTGGCGAATACATTTGTGCAAAATGTACGCTTCATGCTCAGAGTGGTTGTGATCTTGATGTTGGTCAGCTGTAGTTTACATTTGCGGGCGCAGAGTTGTTGTTCGGGTGGTGTACCCTTGTCTAACAATATCGGCCTAAGCCCCCAGCAGAAGGGCACTTGGCAGCTGAATACGAGCTACGACCTCAATACGCTCAACACCTTAAAAGCAGGGACCACTGTCCTGGATGACGATTCCCGCCGCCGGCAAACGCATGCTATTCTATTCCAACTGGGCTATACCATCTCTCGGCGTTGGTCCGCAGAGGTATTTGTATCCTATGTGCGTCAGGAGCGTCGTATTCGGCAATTTGGACAAGAAGATTTCACTTTCACGCAAGGTATTGGAGACGCGGTGGCGCTGGTAAAGTACCAACTCATTGCCAAGGAGAAGCAATCGCTATTCGCGGGCCTAGGAGTAAAAGCCCCTACGGGTTCTCCCGATTTACGTTCTCAACAAGGCCTTCGCCTAAACGCAGATTTACAACCGGGCAGTGGCGCCTGGGATGCCATCTTATGGACCCAATATCAGCGCCCTATTAAGCTACGCCCGAGCATGACTTGGTCGCTTACCGGCATTTATACCAACAAGGGGACAAATGAAGAATACTTAGGTAATCAGGCTTATCAGTTTGGCCAGGAAGTACAGGTGATCAGCACGCTTTCTGATCAAGTATTCGTAGCTAAGCAAATATTTAATCCTAGCTTAATTATACGGTACCGTCAGGTGCAGAGCGATCAACAGAACGAACAATTCGTACCCGGCACCGGAGGGAATTGGCTGTTTGTAGCACCAGCGCTCGCCTGGCAAGCAAACCCTCAATTTAGTATGTCAGCCAGTCTGGAGCTCCCAATCTTGGCAGAGGTTACGGATACGCAGGTGACGCCTACTCACCGCCTACAATTGGGTTTATCTTACTTATTGACAAAAAAAGAAGCAGACACTAACCGTCGCTAAATACCATAGGTAATATGAAAACAACGCACTACCTCTTACTCCTTTTATCTTTATCTGTAATCCATCTGAGTTCTTGCAGCCAGGATGAAAACAATGAGGTTTGGCTCATTCCCGAAAACGATGTTTTTGATGGAGGGCCCGGCAAGGACGGTATTCCTTCCATTGACAACCCGCAATTCTCATTGGTCAGTGAGGTAGATTTCTTAGAAAACCAAGACTTGGTCATCGCAATTAAAGTGGATGATGACATCAAAATATACCCACATCCGATTTTGGATTGGCACGAAATTGTCAATGATGAAGTGGGTGGTAAGCCGCTGGCCATTACCTACTGCCCGCTTACTGGTACCGGTATTGCCTGGGAACGTGACTTAGGCAACGGGGAGGTTACCACCTTTGGTGTATCCGGACTGCTGTACAATACCAACTTAATCCCCTACGATCGTACTTCTGATAGCAATTGGTCACAGATGCAGCTACAAGCAGTCAATGGCCAACGCGCCGGGCAACGGATTCAAACGTATCCCGTTGTGGAAACAAGCTGGCAAACCGCCAAGGGGCTGTATCCAGAAGCTATGGTCTTAAACACCAACACCAGCTTTAGCCGCGACTATGATCGCTACCCTTATGGAGACTACCGCACTAACGATGACCTCCTCCTTTTTCCGATTGATAATGTAGATGAGCGCCTTCCGGCCAAAGACCGAGGTCTGGGAATCTTGATCAATGGAGAAACCAAGTTTTACCCGCTCACCTTATTCAACACTAACAGTGTAATCCTTGATCAATTTGCGGGTAAAGACTTACTACTACTAGGTAATCAAAACGATAATTACGTGGTTGCTTTCGAACAGCAACTACCCGACGGCACCATCATTACGCCAATAGCTACTCCCATTACATCCGACGGGATGATGATAGATACAGAAGGGAATGTGTGGAATTTATTTGGTGAAGCCGTTAGTGGCCCACGGACAGGACGTCAGTTGCATCAGGTCGAGAGCTACATCGGCTTTTGGTTCGCTTGGGCCACATTTTATCCTAGTACTGAAATTGCCAATTAGGCTAGACAAGGTACTCTGACAACTTTGAGTTGTCGGAGTACTTCTCTCACATACGGAGGTCCCGCCTTATATTCCTAAACCGGACAATTCTGGTTTACGCAGCATAGTGCCAACATAAAGGCAAGTGGATAACACCAGCCCCACCAAGGGGAATTCTCCCATAGCCAATTCTCCCACAATAGCCCCGCCAAAGTAGCTACAC
>JBCBWU010000378.1:0-3943 GCA_039816955.1 Bacteroidota bacterium | reverse complement strand
GGTCAGGCTAGTTTTTGTTTGAGCTGTACTGCGGCTCGCGTGTAACCACCATCTGCTCCATCGACAAAATGAATATGTTGGTTCTCCCGGTCCCGCACATAGCAGGACATGATGCTCTCCTGGGTAACGTGCAATCCATATATGATTTGTCCAGCTTGTTCCAACTTGTCTAATTGCTCAGCTAAGGCCTCTCTCTGCGCTGATGTCCCTGATATTATAGTACTGATGCGACCATCAATGACTAAAGTGTCTGATAATTCTACCAGCCGATTGAGATAGTGTTTGCCTTCCTGGTTCGCTTTGAAATAGAAGACTTGTGCAAATAAGGTGATGATCGTGGTCTTGATTAAGGTGAGCCAGTTCGGTTGCCCAAATTTCACACTAACCTCCCGGTTGATTTTCGCAATAGAAGTATCAAGCTGTAGGCGTTTAACGGAAATAGGATTACGATCTGCCCGATTTCCGTAGATCTCTTCTATGGCGTCCATCACTTGCTTAGCCACGGTACGATTATGATTCTCGCTGGTAAAGGCCACGAGTAAACAAACGACCTCTCTAATGTCCTGTGGCGGTTTTATTTTGTTCCACCGGCATTCCATGCCCGTTAAATCCAGAGTGTGGGTCCCCAGGTTATGCTGGGATTCATAGGAATCTGCCTTGATCATTTTCTCTGCCTGTGCCAAACCCCCACCCAATACGATAGGAATAGCAAAAGCAGTATCGACTTCCCATTTGGCAATTGCTATTTGGTGTTGGCTTTGGTAGAGCTCGGCCACTTTTACCTGTCCTACGCGCAGCTCTAAAGCAAAATTGCGACGAGAATTCTCTTGGTGTTGCAATAGACAGGCCATGGCCTCATCGAGGAGTGAGTGTGGTACGATTAGGGTAGCACCGTCTCCACCAAAAAAGAAAGGTATCACAGTATTATGCTGATAAGCAATATTGAGCACCGCGATAATACTTCCTGTTGCTACTAAGTTGACATCTTCGTGTTGTCCTTTAGATACGGCTACCGTACTGTTTTTAACATCCGTAACAATCACGTGCCAATCAGCCGGAACAGGCTGGAAATGATCGTCACTATCTAACAGCGCACTAAGGTGGCGTTGAAAAGTGGGAAGATCTTGATAAAAAGAGTTACTTGCGTTGGTCGGCATTTTCAGCTCTTTTTCGATTTCTAATTGCCAATTTCACCCTGATTTACAAAGTTTTCGGCTAATCTCCGATCTATTAACGGAAATTATACCCTTAATGAAGTGGTTTGGACGAAACCAAGCCACGGAAATACGGTAAATGTTGGCACGAAGTCAGCTTGGGAGATGCCAAGCACTTCGTCATCAGTATAATCAGCTTAGCTGATCCTCATTTGATGTCTTTTGGTGAACAAGCCTCACCTGGTCTCCACCCAGATGTTGTTTGATAGTTCTACTTTTAGGGAGTATTACGTTTGATCGAAACCTTCTTTTATGATATCAGCACCCTTTAGACCTGACTTAGCAGCAAAGCAAAGGATATTGCTTATTGGCCAGTTGTTATGTTGTATTCTGTTGCTAGTTTCCTGCGGTCCAGATCCAGCGCCAGTCGAGGAAGAAGTGCCTATTGAAGAACCCAGTACTCCCGTGATAGAGGAAACTCCCAAGCCTGAATCATCTGCTACACCCGCTGCTTTTCAGACCATGGTAGTGGCCATTAATGATTTGCGCGCCAAGGGGTGCCGCTGTGGCGGAAACCAGATGCCTCCAGTAGGCCCCTTACGGTGGAATAATACTTTAGCTACTACGGCTGCTCAGCACAGCGCAGACATGGCTAAAGCTGGGCGGCTCAATCATACCGGTACCGATGGTAGTTCCGCTGGTGACCGCATCAAACGTAATGGATATCGTTGGCGCAGCTACGGAGAAAACATCGCTCAAGGCTATTCCAGCGCAGAAGCCGCCTTACAGGGATGGATCGAAAGCCCAGGGCACTGCCAAAATCTGATGAAAGCCGATTTTACTGAGTTTGGAGCAGCGGAGGAAAAACGCTTCTGGACGCAGGTGTTTGCCCGACCGTTTTAGCGGATCAAGAAACGCTTTGATCATTAAGGAATCGAAATCCCATATCCTTACTGTACGGTGGTACAAAAATAAAAGGTAATGCAAAACAAGAGCAACAAGCGTAAAAAGCTAGGGCAGCAGCCGGGTGAAGTTGTATTTACCGGGCAACGTAAGGTGGAACGGGTGAGCATCCACTATCTGGAGTACAATGCTGAATCCTGCGATGATCAAGAGTTGGATAATCAAAGTATCACTTCTTTTCACGAGCCAGTAGAGGAAGTGGTTCAGTGGTACGACGTACGTGGCCTGCACGATACTCAGCTGATTGAAGAGATCGGTCGGGTATTTCACATCCACCCACTGGCTTTAGAAGACATCGCGGACACCACCCAGCGCCCTAAACTAGATGAATACACGGACGGTATTTTAATTACCCTGCGGGCCCTCCATTTCAATACAGCACAACGCGAAATGCGCTACGAGCACGTGGCTATTTACCTGGGGGACGGCTATGTACTGAGCTTTCAGGAATCCGATACAGATCTGTTTTCTGGCGTTCGCAATCGCATTACTCAGCGCAGAGGCCGGGTGCGTAATAAGTGGGCGGATTATCTGGCTTACGCCTTAATGGATGCCATCGTTGATAAATATTACTTGATAAACGAGCAACTAGAGTTGACCATTGAACAGATGGAAACGATGATTCTAGAAGATCCTGATCGACAACTAAAGGGCCAGATTCATGATCTAAAGCAAGAGCTACTGGTGGCCAGACGTTCAGTGAGCCCACTCCGAGAAGTGGTCAGTTCATTTGACCGTTTGGGAACCGAGCTCGTAAGTGAAAATACCCTGGTCTTTCTGCGTGATTTGCGCGATCACGTAGTCCAAGTAACCGATCTGATCGAGACCTACCGGGACATGATCAACAGCTTACACGATCTTTATCTATCGGAGTTGAGTTTTCGAATGAATAATGTCATGCAGGTACTTACCATTATGTCTACCATCTTCATTCCACTCAGCTTTTTTACTGGCCTCTACGGTATGAACTTCGATCACATGCCAGAGCTTACCTGGCGTAATGGCTATTTCTATCTGTTGGCATTGATGGGCAGCTTGGTCCTGGGTATGTTGTGGTATTTCCGGCGTAAGCGTTGGTTGTAACTGCATGATGCTTTGGCGCGATCAATCGCGTCGCTACATTGCAATGGGGGCGCACGAATACCGAATTCGACTAAATGCTTTTGCTGGTTAACTAACTCGGACCGTTGATTCCCTGCTGCCAGCCACGAAATTTTCCTACATTAGTGATCTTACTTAAAAACCCAGTTAGAGCTGTATGGGGATTGTAGAAAAAATTCAGGGCCTAGTTCAGAGTGGTGACATTAAAAATGCCTTAGAGGAACTCAGTAATTGGGCCGAAGTCAACGATGCAGACCTACATAATACTAGTATTCTCTTGTTATCGCGCTACAACAGCCTGAAGCGTAAAACCAATATGGGGCTCATCAGCGATGCGGAGGCCGAACGCAACCATAATCGCCTAGCGTTTTCTATCATTTCTACCTTGGAGGATATAGATGAACCCAATATCGCTCCGGTAGCTCCTGCGCCGGTTCAGCAGCCAGCTCCGCATGCCCCTGCTCCGGTAGTACTAGACCCAGACCCAGATCCACCAGCTCCTAGTGGACCCAAGAAGCTATTCATCTCTTATGCCAGAGAAGATCGGGACTGGGTGGTCAAACTAGAGCGTCATCTCACTTCTTTGCAGCGCCAAGAGCTGATTGATAGCTGGGATGATTCGCGTATTCTGCCCGGTACTGAATGGGATGAAGGTATTATGGAAGCGTTAGAGCAAGCTGATATTTACATCTTTATGAAATCAACACTAATCATAAAGATGTAAA
>JBCBWU010000377.1:0-3976 GCA_039816955.1 Bacteroidota bacterium | reverse complement strand
TTCGGCAGAAGATGATCCTGGTAGCTCCATTTATGGCATGCCAGTCCTACAAGTTTGGAACGCCAAGCAGGTGATCGTACTGAAGCGGAGTATGCGTCCGGGTTATGCCGGTATTCAAAATCCACTCTTCTTCCACGAAAAGACCAAGATGCTCTTTGGCGATGCGAAAGACTCGTTGACGAAGTTGGTAGGAGAGGTTAAGAATCAGTAGTATCCTGTGCGATATCCCTGAATGACCATCGTAGTTCTCGGAGAACTCGGAGTTCTCCGAGAACTACGATTAAGATCAGCCGGCTCTCGGCACCTTTCTCAAATCTCCATCCACCCATTCCCTTCTAGCTTGGAGGGAAAAAGTCGCTCACGTGAGTAGTACTTAAGCCGTATTTCTCTTAATTTTTTCCTACTGTATCCGGATAAGTTCACTAGGAGTCTGTAATTGTTTTTACTCACTAAAGAACTTAAGCATGAAATCATCCACCCTTTAACAGCGAGAGCTGACTGGTACTGCTGTATCCAACACTTCGTTCAGTAAGCGTTTTTCGAAGCTCCCAAGTACCATTTTATTCTTCCTCCTATTTTGTGCCTGCCCTGCCTTCAAACAGGATTTTGCGGTTTACTTAAGTGATGCTGTAGGCTTCAACACCCCACCCTGGAAGATTTTGAAGTTTGACGAAAATGGCGATAATCCAGAGGTTTCTATTTGCTAAAAATAGAGCTATCAGATGGAAGTAAAACCATAGCGAGAGCGATGGTACAGCATTAGATTTTTCTAGCAAGCTACATCTCCTTGCTTGGGGTGTGGGAATAGATCGCTCTCGTCTTCGTGTGGACGGTCGGTGAGGCACTGAAAGTCTTTTTCCACGAGTATAGTCAGCTCGTTACCGTCTGGTAGCGGGCTGCTTGCTCGTAGACTGATATCATTGCCATTAGCCCAATCATTAGCCATCGTAGCTGGTAGGAGCAAGGTGATTCCTTGATCAGAATAAGTAGCCTGAGGCTGATCTATTCCCGTCGTTTGCCGAATGGCATAAGAAAAGGTTACGCCACCAGGAAAGTGGGTAGTAGCACGCACCGAATGTTGATCCGCTAATTTGTGCACCTCACTTTGGGAAAGCCTTAACCGAAGAGAATTATTGAGAATCCGGAGTTTCATCGAATGATACTACATATTACACTGACAGTGCTCTAAACACTTGATGATTAGAGACACATCGCGCTCTTTAAGGAAATACAAAATACTACGACCATCACGGCGAGAAGCCAGAATACCTTTCAGTTTCATGTTCTGCAAATGATGGGAGGTCAATGACTGTTCACTGCCTAGTATTTTACAGATATCTGATACCGAAAGTTCAGGCTCTTGCTCCAAAATATGGACAATACTCAGGCGAAGAGGATGAGCCACTACTTTGAGGATAAACGTTATGCGTGCCAGCTTATTCGCCTCTTCCTGGTTTAGGGTTTTTACCTCAGTTGCCATACTCGTAAATATATGAGATTAAATCTATAACTCCTAGTTGAGACCATGGGCTAACCAGAGGCCTTGCACGCCATATTTAGCACCTAAAACGCCCCCAGCAGACGGTACTACCAGGGGCGTTCATGATGATCATTAATCAACAAATTACTTCTTCACCTGAATAGGAATTTGCGTCATGGTATTTTCCCAACCGACAACCAGATGAACCATATTATCACCTTTGTCCACAAAGGTCATAGAAAGCGCCTCTAAAGTCTCGGGCGTCTTCTCGGTTTTTGCGGTGAAGGTAGCTACGTTGTGCTTTGGATCGTGATTAAATGGCCCCCACGTCTGTGGATCGCTATGAATCACGTATTCCCAGTTGCCTTCGTTGACAGTCGCAAACAAGCCGTAGCGACCTGCTTTGATATCAGTACCATCGATATTTACATCTTGGAAGAAGGTGATTTCAGTAGTCTCGTTGGCACCTACGCGCCATACTTCTCCGTACTCTAAAAGGCCACCGAAGATTGTACGATCATTCATCTGAGGACGGCTGTAAACTACGCGAATCTGTGGCTCATTCTCCTCCAGTTCATCCTCTTCCACAAAGTTGCGTAAACGCGACATAGGAGGATAGTGTACCAAGTCCATTGGACTTGGGTTGTCATTATCCAACATGGCCGGATTGAGGCTAATCGGTAAAGAAGCACGAGTTTGATCCCATTCAAAGACCATATTCACGTTGTTATCATCTACCTCCTGGAAACCGATAGTGAAGAACTCGCGCACTTTGCCCACATTTGAAGTGGGTACAGTTGCGGTAGCAATATCCTGGCTCATATCACGGTTGGACGTACCTGCAATGAAACGCTCAGTAGATATTTTGATTACCCACTGATTAGGAAGTACATGGGCGAACATCGTATAGGTGCCAGCAGGAACGTAAGTATTACCAATTTCCACCGGACGAAAGAAAGTAACTTCGGTCGCTTCGTTTGCTCCCAAGCGCCAGTCTTGGCCGTAAGGTACCAAGCCACCAAAAATCATGCGATCTTTTTTCTGCGGACGGCTATACAGCACTTTCATGAGCTGCGTGCTATCAGGATCACCTGCATCGTGGTAGTTTTTCCAAGCTGATCGCATTGGATAATGAGCCGCATCCATTGGGCTTTTGTCCAAGTCACCAAACTTAAGTTCTTGGGCACCAAGTACCGTGAACAGACCAGCAAACAGACATGCGGTAAGCGTAATTCTGAGTCTCATTTCTTGTATTGAATTTAGTAGGGATAGTGCTTGACCAGCATAGGTTGGCCAAAAATCGGTCAAAAATAGGGAAAATTTGGCGCCAGGCAGAGGCAAACAAATGGATACAAGTGGTCTCGCAGTGAACCGTATATGAGGTAGTTAGAACGCCCCACAATCTGCTTTGTATAGGATCCTGAGATCAATGACCTAAAGCCCTCGAGTACACTAAAATCGTTCATAAGTATACTGGCTCAGCACCAATAAATACTACCTCAAGCGGCCTGTTCACAAATTAGGCCAAGCAGTGGGGAATATTTTCCGTTAAAATTGCATTACATCCATATATGCACTTTTTGCATCTCTCTAACAAGTTGTTCACTAAACCAGATTAACGATGAAAATTCGATTTTACCTCTTGGGTTCGGCGCTCTCGTGTCTTTTTGCTCTCCCAAGTTTTGCTCAGGATCCACCTATTGCCCCAACTAGCCCTGTAACCGCAGCGGATCTGTATGGACCAACAACAAGCATTACCTTCGAAGAAACCACCTATAATTTTGGTGCAGTCGACGAAGGCGTATTTGTGAAGCACGTGTTTACGTTCACCAATACTGGCGACGAACCCCTCATTTTATCAGACGCCAAAGGTAGCTGTGGCTGCACCGTACCGAAATGGCCACGCGAAGCTATTGCCCCGGGCGAAACCGCCTCTATCACCGTTGAGTTCAATTCTAAGAACAAGAAGGGCAAACGCAATCAGCGGGTTACAATAACTGCCAACACCAACCCTCCGCAAACCTTTGTGTACCTGACCGGGGAAGTTATTCCTAAATCAGGCGATAACGAGAGTTACACAGCGTACTCGGAAAAGGAGGAGGTACCACTGGACCCCAGTTGCTTTGCTATTTACCCCAACCCCACTGCAGAGCTTCTGCGCCTGGACCTTGAAGATCACCTGGGGGAAGCCGTGATGGTCAACATTCTTTCGAACACTGGCCAGGTAATGGCGGCTCGCCGTATTCCAGCGGCCGGAAGCATTGAAGAGTTCAGTGTTGGCCACTATCCTCCCGGCACTTACATTGCCAAAGTGGAAGTAGAAGGCAAACAACCAGAATCTAAATGTTTTGTGGTGGTGGAATAGGTCATTGCACTAGCCTGAGGGCAGACCACTAAGTCCTTAAAATTAAGCAATTTACGGGGCTGTCTTAAAAGCCCTCTTCCAATGATTTTGTATTCGGCTCGATGATTTGTATCTTAGGAGAAAGCTAATTG
>JBCBWU010000376.1:0-3984 GCA_039816955.1 Bacteroidota bacterium | reverse complement strand
TGACCGCACAGCCAGGCTCACTGCGGTGCAGGCAATTACCGCCAAACTTGCAGTCCTCAGAAGCGGCAAAGAACTCCCGGAAATTATGGGCTACGTCGATGGGTTCAAGGTAATTGAAAGAGAGGGTTTTGATCCCTGGCGTATCTATTAGTAGACCACCGAACGGCAGCTCAAACATCTCTGCGAAGGTCGTGGTGTGCTGTCCTTTGCCAGAATAATCGCTGATGTCTCCGGTGCGCAGATCAAGATCAGGAGCAATGGCATTGATGAGTGTAGATTTTCCTACGCCACTTTGGCCACCGATTAGGCTCGTCTTGCCCGTCAGCACTTCTTTAAATTCATCGAGGCCGTGTCCTTCGGTGGCAGACAGGATGAGCGTATCATAGCCAATGTCTTCGTACACATCCTGTAGGTAGGCCAGTATCTCGATGTCCTCCTCTTTGTAAACGTCCACTTTATTGAAGGCGATGATGGTAGGAATATTGAAAGGCTCGGTCATGAGCAAAAAGCGATCAATAAAGCCCTGCTTAAGCTTGGGTTGTCGGATGGTCATTACAACGATTGCTTGATCAATGTTGCTGGCGATGAGATGAAGGGAATGCTTCTTACGGGGCGACTGCCGAACGACATAGTTTTCACGGGGCAGGATTGTGCGAATAACTCCCGTGCCTTCATCGTGCACTTCGATGACGATTTTTACACGATCACCTACAGCAATGGGATTAGTCAAGCGTTTGTCGTCCTTACGAAACTTGCCTCCAATACGACAAGCGACGGTAGTGCCATCCGCTAGACGAACGCTGTACCAGCTACCAGTTGACTTTGTAATAACTCCTTCCTGCAAAATTTTGGTTGACGAGATTTAGTCAAAGAACCGCTAAGCGGATGATGAAGCCCCGCTTGGGGCAGATAAGAATGGCTACTTGGGTGCTTAGAAAAAAAATGAGGCAATCATCCTGATTGCCTCCTAATAACCCCAAAAAACCAAATGAAAACTATCTTAGAATAAATATTCTTCGTTGTTAGTGGATTCCGTTTCTCTCGGAACCGCAACAAAAAAAAGATGTTTTTAGGAGAATCCCAAAAATTTTCAGGAAATTTTTTTCGCTAAGACCGAAGGAAATTTTCGTTTTGCACCGTATTAACTGATTGTAAACTCCTAGTTTTCATGTAGATACATATGTACTCCGGGCTCCGGGCGCAGGGTGATTAAAGCTTTGGCTCTAATTGACTGATTTGGAGCTAACTGGAAAGAAAAGCGCCGCAGCCAGCTGGCTAGCAGAATTTGCATTTCCATCATGGCAAAACTGCTGCCGATACAAAGGCGTGGACCACCACCAAAAGGGATAAAAGAAAAAGGTGAATGATTTTTCTGTTGTTCTGCCGAAAAACGCTCCGGACGGAATTTTTCGGGTTCATCCCACAGCTGAGTCTCGTGATGAATACCATATATAAAAGGTACCACGATAGTACCCTTAGGAATTTCAAGATCCCCCACCTGATCATCCTCCAGTGCAACTCGATCAGTGATCCAAGCGGGAGGATACAGTCGCATCGATTCATTGATAACTTGGGTGAGGTAAGTGAGCTGTCGTAACTCCTGAAAAGAAGGCGGACGTCCAGGGCAGATATGATCTAATTCAGCCTTTACCTGCTCCAAAACTTCGGGGTACTGAGCTAGTAGATAAAAAATCCAACTCAAGGCATTGGCCGAAGTTTCGTGGCCGGCCACAAACAATATTCCTGTTTCCTCAATAAGTTGCTGTTCCTCCATGGGTAAGCCACTATCCTCATAACGTGAGTCTAGTAGCATCTGTAAAAGATCGTCACGGGTGATCTTCGCTTCCTTTCGGCGATTGATAAATTGACGTTGCGTATTGAGAATATCTTGCGATAATTGTAAATACCGTGCTTGCTTACCGGAAATTTTGAAGAACCAGCGCAAAAATGGAAGTCGCACTTCCCTGATAACGTGCTCCTGAATTTGAGTAATCTTATCACCAAAATCTACGAGTTCATCTTCGTTGATGTCCTCACTAAAAATAGCGCGCGCTACTACGCGGAAGGCAATGTTGAGCATCTCGTCGTACATGTCCACCTGTGGCCCGGCCTTTTTTAATCGATTGGCCAATCGCTCACCTTCTTGATCAATAACAGACTGCATGATTTGAGTAAGCGCTTCAAGGCGCTGCCGGTGAAAACCGGGTTGGATTAAGCGCCGCTGCCGCAACCAGGAAGCACCCGTATTGGTCAGTAATCCTTTACCTACGTAGCGAGATACTTGCTCCGTTTGCAGGGGAGACTTTTCGTAGGTACGATGATTCCGTTGCAATACGTGCTGAGCCACCTTGGGGTCAGTGGTGATCAGTGATTTCTCGACCCCGCCCACGTATAAATAGTAGTTCGAACCAAAATCTTGGCCAAAGCGCGTGAGGCCTCCGATAGGATCATGAGCGAAACTCAAAGTAGTAGGTAAGGACGTGCGACGAGGAACGGTTGGGGCTAGCATTTTTCTTGGGGAAGATACAAGAGAAGTGGCAAATGGAGTGCGGGAGAATGGGACAAAGCAGTATGAGAAAGGATGATTTTTATCAAGTTCAGCGAAAATTCGCAAAATGTCAATCTCTGAACTTTCTTTTCTCCCGAAAAGGGATTATTTTCGTAGCGAAAATTCGCTGAAACTGTTTGGCGGAACAATTATCGACTATAAATATTGACCTATGTCTGAAGTAGCAACCTCCGCCAAAGTCCTCCGGGGCGGCGAATTTCTGGTAAGCACTACCCGCCCAGAAGATATCTTCATCCCGGAAGAATTCAACGAAGAGCAACGCATGATTCGCGATATGGTGCGCGATTTTGTGGAAACACATGCGATCCCAAATGCCAATAAGATTGAGAAGCAGGAAGACAATATTGCTGTCAAACTGCTGGATACTATCGCCGAATTAGGCCTGTTGGGTACTCACATGCCAGAAGAATTTGGTGGGATGGCATTGGATACCAACACCAATACACTGATCTGTGATGCCATGGGGCCTACTGGTGCCTTCACAGTATCCTACGCTGCGCACACGGGTATTGGCATGTTACCGATCTTATATTTTGGTAATAATGAGCAAAAAGCCAAGTACCTACCGTCGCTAATCAACGGCGAAATGAAGGCTGCCTATTGCCTCACGGAGCCATCTTCTGGTTCTGATGCCTTAGCGGCAAAAACTCGCGCTGATCTTTCCGAAGATGGTCAGCACTATGTATTGAATGGTCAGAAAATGTGGATCTCGAATGCGGGCTTCGCGCACGTCTTTATCGTTTTTGCTCAGGTAGACGGTGATAAGTTTACTGGCTTTATCGTGCCACGTGATAGTGATGGTCTTACGCTAGGGGCCGAAGAAGATAAGTTGGGTATTAAGGGTTCTTCTACCCGCCAGGTTTTCTTTGAAGATGTTAAGGTGCCAGTCGAGAACGTACTCGGTGAGATTGGGAGAGGGCACCTGATTGCCTTTAATGTATTGAACATGGGCCGCTTCAAGCTAAACGCATTGTGTAACGGCGGTGCTAAAGCTGCTATTACCAGTTCAGTGCGCTACGCTAACGAGCGTAAGCAGTTTAAAACGCCAATCGCCAACTTTGGCGCTATCAAGTATAAACTAGCCGAGCAGGCAATTCGCATTTTCGCTAGCGAAAGTGCCCTGTACCGGACCAGCCAGTTGATGCAGGATCTGAATAAGAAGCTAAAGTCTGAAGGTGTGGAGTTTGGGGAAGCCAAACTACAAGCAGCTGAGGAGTACGCTATTGAATGTGCATTGCTGAAAGTAATTGGCTCTGAAGCACTGGATTATGTCGTGGACGAAAACGTACAAATCCACGGAGGTATGGGGTATTCTGAAGAAGGAACTGCTGCCCGTGCCTATCGCGATAGCCGCATCAACCGTATCTATGAAGGTACCAACGAAATCAACCGTCTATTGTCGGTAGATATGTTCT
>JBCBWU010000375.1:0-4010 GCA_039816955.1 Bacteroidota bacterium | reverse complement strand
CAAATTTATTCTGGCTTGGAAATGGTTGTGCTAGACTCTAGTACAGGTATTCCCTATAGTGCACTATCCTCAAGGCGCCGAGGATAGGTGCCTGGCGTAGACCATTGGTTACGAGGCTATTGTCTTGTCTCCGGTTGTCAGGCCACCCTCTTGTTAATTGATTTAAGAATCACTGCCCGGGCAGCTTGTCCCATACGAAGAAACATGCGTGTACATCATGGAAGGGGATGTGACAGGCAGGTGCAAACGGGATTGATTGGAACCCAAAAACTGACTTCTCGTCATGAGAGTAATGCAACTAATTTGGCTATGCTTATTAGCCTTACAAACTACGCTAATTGCCCAAAATAACTCAATAAATATCACTCCTGCTCAGCGGGTACGAACACAACAAACTGCTTTTGCTACTCAGGAACTTACGAATCTTTTTACGGCTGATAGGAGCTTTACCACTCCGATTGAGGAAGTGAGTAATTACCACATCCTACAGCTCGACGAAGAGCAACGTTCTTCGCTCTTATTCGAAGCGCCTAAGCTGTTAAAATTAAATATGCCTGGCACGGGAAGTGCCGGAATGGAACTCCAATTGGTACGAGTGGAAACGCCAAGTCCAATTGTGGTGGAAAGCGCCGGTAATCATCCGGTCAATATTCAGCATGCTGTGCACTATCAGGGCATCATTGCTGGCGACCCTACGTCGCTCGTGGCCTTGAGCGTATTAGACGATGAGATCATCGGCTTGGTCAGTGCAGAGCAGCTGGGAGGAAATTACGTACTAGGTCGACTGCCCGCCACTGGTGAAAGATCTGCTGCTCGTCAACCCTATGTATTCTATCAAGATCGTGAAATTTTTCAGGAAGAGCATTTCTCTTGTGCTACCGCAGATACAGGAGAAAGCTACCTGCGCGAAGAACTGAGCGATATGGTCGAAGGCAGTCGAACCCTAGACGATTGTGTCCAAATCTATTTCGAAGTCAACTACGATATCTTTCTTGATAAAGGAAGTAGCGTACAGGCTACTGCACAGTATGTAGAGGCCTTGTTCAACCAAGTAGCCACGATATACGCTTCGGAGCAAGTCAATATGCGGATTTCTGAAATCCTGGTTTGGAACACACCCAGTCCGTATACTGGTACCAGTAGCGGGCAGATGTTGACTGATTTTCAAAATAATCGTACCAGCTTTAATGGCGATCTGGCGCAGCTCCTTTCTTATCGAGCCAGTGGCGGTATTGCGGTTGTGAATGGTTTGTGTCACCCGCTTACCATTGCTAAAATGAGCTACTCGGGTATCAGCAGTTCTTTTCAGCAGGTGCCTACCTATTCTTGGTCGGTAATGGTAGTAGCGCACGAATTGGGCCACTTGTTGGGCTCGCAACATACGCACGCTTGTGTGTGGAATGGCAACAGCACAGCAATTGATAGCTGCCCGGGTTACACAGAGGGCAGTTGCCAAAATCCCGGTACGCCCTCGGGCGGTGGTACGGTAATGTCTTATTGCCATCTTACACAAGTTGGTATTAATCTCAGTAGAGGATTTGGCACCCAGCCAGGAAACCTAATTCGTAATCGTGTTGCGGCAGCATCGTGCCTTTCTACTTGCCCGAGTGATGGTGGAAACGGAGGTGGAAACCCACCAACTACCGAATGCGAGCAAGAACCCTTATTTCTGCGCTTGCAACTGGATACTTACAGCCCAGAGACGACCTGGTCGATTACTAACGATCAAGGTGCGGTAGTAGCCCAAGGTGGGGCTTATGGCAAAACTTTAGCTAATACTTTGGTTTTGGATACCCTTTGTTTGCCGGAAGGCTGTTACAATTTCCAGATTAACGATGCCTACAACGACGGTATCTGCTGTGCGTACGGTAACGGTAGTTACACGTTGTTGGATGCCGAGCAGCAGCTCATCGCTCAGGGTGGGGAATTTCCTGGATCAGAAGCAGTAAGTTTCTGCTTGCCTTACGAAGAAGGCAATGGTGGTGACGACTGTGAATCGATTGATTTCAATGACTACACGATTGATTCCTACGGATTAAATCAGGACGCCGGATCTTATTCGGTGCTTGATGATGGAGAAACCCTCTACCTGGAAAATAATGCCTGGAAATCAATTGCCTTTCCCTACGAAATTACCCGAAGTACAGTGATCGCTTTCGACTTTAGGTCGACACGGCAAGGGGAAATCCACGGCATTGGCTTTGACAACAATGTTAGTATTTCCTATGGCTATACATTCAAGGTGCACGGTACCCAAAATTGGGGTTTAGCAAACTATGATAACTACACTGGTGATGCCAGCTGGCAGTCGTACGAGATTCCGGTAGGAGAGTTTTACGTGGGTACGGCCGATCGCCTATTCTTCGCTACTGATCATGATGGTGGGGCACGCAATGGGAATTCGTGGTTCCGCAATGTGCGCATTTACGAAGGCACTGATTGTCAAACCGGAGGCCTAGTAAATGGTATGAGCGCAACACTTGGAAGCGATGCTGGGATGGATCTTAGCATTGCTCCTAATCCAGTAGTGAATGAGCAGTTTCAGCTACGAGTTGGACGAACACCTGGCGGTCAAGCCAGCTGGCAAATTTTAAGCCTTACAGGGCAAGTGATCCGTGAACAACAGCGGACAACGGACGAGGGCTTCTACGAAGAACAAATAAACACAAACACACTGGCCAGTGGTATTTATCTACTACGCTGGCGCGATGAAATCAATGAAAAAACACTAAGGTTTACTGTGCAGTAATTGCACAGTTCGTGCAGGGACGACAAAAGGGGAAGTCGTCTAATGCACACAATGAAGTATGCATAATACGCGAATCCTTATGGAGGGCCCTGTCTCGGTGGGGCCTTCTTTTTTTGCTAGTGTAGCATCAATTCCAGTATCTCTTTGGTAAGCTTAGCCGCTAAGGCAGCAGTGATTCCCTGATGGTCGCGGTGTGGATTGTACTCGACAATGTCAGCACCAATGATGGGAACTTGAATGTTGTGTAGTAGTTGCATCACCTCTCGGACTGTTAGTCCACCGGGTTCATGATGAGATACTCCCGGCGCGAAGGCGGGGTCAATTCCGTCCATGTCAAAACTGATATAGAGGGGCCGCGTAAAGTGTAGCTCATTGATCTTCTCCGATAGGTGGCGCATTTCAATTTGTTCCACGCCAAAGGCTTCCGCTTGCTGGTGCTGATGTGGGTTGAGTGTCCGAATACCTACTTGCACTAAACGGTCGCAGAGCCCTTCTTCCATAATGCGCGCAAAAGGACAGGCATGTGAATAGCGGTTACCCATGAAGTTGTCGTATAAATCTCCGTGTGCATCAATTTGTAGGACCGCATATTCGGTGTAATGCTGACGGTGTGCTTTCAAGAGAGGATACGTAATGGAGTGGTCTCCGCCAAGGGTCAACAACCGTTGGCCACGCTGAATAGCCTGATCGGCAGTGTCAGCAATGGACAAGTAATCGGAAACATCAAAGTCACCTATATCTCTAAACTGCTTGTGCTCGATTGGGTTGAAGCCGCGTTCAGTCCAGTAGTTGCCGGCACCATTGTGCAAGCATTCACGTATGCGGCTAGGAGCTAGCGCCGGGCCCGTCATAAAACTAGAGTGGGCGTCAAATGGGACACCGGCGAGGGCAACTGTGGGGGAGAGGTTATGCATTCGTGTGGGTTTAACTTATTTTTGTTTTGTTTTCATGAATAAAAAACGTAAATTGTATTGTGTGTGAAGAAAAACCGCTCAATCTGTAACCTTATACCTTCGCCTAAGCGCGCTAAAAGGCGATTAATTTCGATGGCTAATATTTCCGGTTTTTCTTTTTATATAGGATTTTGTTGGTCCCGACAGTGAGATGTAATTGTCTGGAGTGTGAGCACGCAGCACACGAAGCGCAGCGTAGTAATCCCATGCTACTTCCAAGGATTTGGAAGTGGTCATGTCCCGGACCAGGAGAGGGTGGGCTCTGACGATCGAATAGAATTCGATGTCAGAATCCTGATATTCCACCT
>JBCBWU010000374.1:0-4014 GCA_039816955.1 Bacteroidota bacterium | reverse complement strand
TGTGTCCGCACCGCCAAATGATAGTAGAATAGCACTTTGTCCCAGTTGCCAGGGCGTTCGGGAGTGATGCCACTGGGGGCGTCCCAATTTTCGTTTTGGTAGAGCCATTTAGCGGCCGCCTGGAGCCGTTTCATAGGAGGATTAGGTAAACTTGCTAGTGCAAGAATTCCGTCAGCCGTAGCAGTGGCGTAGGAAGCACATTTGTGGTTCTGATCGTCTGCTTTATTAGCGCCCAGGGTATGAGAAGAGCTACAAAAACCACCATCTGGATTTTGAATGCGATCCAAGAAGACGGTGGCGTTTTTCCAAACGGGGTGATCCCCCGGAAGGCCGCTTTGCCGCAGGGTCTCCAGTACCCGACGAGTGTGCGATAGATCGACATGTCCCACTTCACCTTTCGGTAAGTTGAGCTCGCCGAACCCCCAGGCACCGTAGGCTTCGTGCCAGGGTTCAATACCCCGAGTTTGCACAAACTGCTGGTCCAGTAAAAAACGCCGCATTTTCTGGAGTGTGCTGTCATTCGTTGGAACACCGCTATGCTCGGCTACTCGGTAGGCATACGATGTAGCATAAACCGGATATTCAATGACCCTTGACCCTTCATAACCTACTGCACCTTGCTGGTTGACGTTTGTGCGTAGAAAAGCATAGGCTCGGCCTAAGCGTTCCTGTGTCCAACTTGTATCTCTACTTTCTTGTAGGGCGTCTGCAATATAGGCGGTATACGGAATGCCACCTTTAAGAATGCCGTGGGTAATACTACGCCAACTGCCATCCGTCTGTTGCTGCTGAAGTAAGTATTGAATAGCTTTGGCACGAGTGGCTGTTGCGGCGTTTTGCCATTTATTATTCTCGACCAGACATGCTTGTATCCCGAATACTATTAGTAGGCACCATAGCCCTACTGCATCCCTCATATTACTTAATTATCTACCCAAGATAGCGTATTTAGAGGTATAGCGAAAAGGTAGAAAACCCATGCTGGGCTTCTACCTTTTCTCATAGCGACTGGTGCTTTTGTCAAATCTGCATTGATATAGGATCCAGGCCCATATCGCCAGATTCTAGTACGCTCCTCCGATGGGGCGTTGGTTAAGTTCGGGCTGTCCAGCGAAAACTGGCAGTTCAGTTGGTGGGCTACCTGCTTTGCTGGTATCCGTTAAGCTCTCCATGAAGGCAATCAAATCATCAATTTCCTGATCGGTGAGATTGAGTGGGTCTGGTGCCAGTGTTTGATACGGTAAATCAATGCCTAATCCAACACCCCCGCCTTTGTTGTAAAAGTCGAGAACAGACTTGAGGTCGGGATAAGCGCCATTGTGCATGTACGGAGCAGTAAGAGCAATATTTCTAACGGTAGTAGTTTTGAAAGAATGCTGATAAAATGGTGCTTCGTCACGAGGCCTGGTACTGGCCATGCGTCCTTGATCAGGATCAATTTGGTCAGATTCTGGGGCGATAGGTACGCCCAGGACCTCAGACTCACTCTCCTGGAAATAGGGTGGAACCAAACCGCTGAAGGTTGGTGCAAAGTGACAAGTGCCGCAGGCTGCCTTACCCATAAACAGATTAAAACCCCGCTCTACCGCAGGATCAATCTCTGCTGTTTCTCCACGAATGTATTGGTCAAAAGGACTGTCAAAGGAGGTGAGCGTCGACAAGTAAGCCGCCAGGGCATTAGAGATGCTGTATTTACTAATCTTGGCCAGTGGGTAAGCCGCTAGAAAGCGTTGCTCGTATTCCTCGCTCTGCTCGAGTTTTTCGGCAATCTTCAGGAAGTCGGTACTAAACTCATTAGCGTCCAGTACAACGTGCTTGATTTGCCGTTCTAGTTGTTCTTCACGTAGATCGTAGAAGAAACGCTCTGTATAGATGCTATTGAGTAGGGTAGGAGAGTTGCGTTGGATGTGACTTTCCCCATCTATAGCCAGGCTTTTGGGGCGTCCATCGGTGAAGGCTTTATCCGAATTATGACAAGAGGCACAGGCGCGCTCATTGTTACTAGAGAGAACTGGATCATAGAAAAGCAAGCGACCCAACTCAATTTTCTCCGCCAGTAAATCATCCGTTAAAAAACCACGGAAGTAGTTGTCATTAAAGAAGTTTTTATCGAAGAGTGCAGCTTCTTCCAGTGTCAGTGGGTGTTCGATATTACTTACTTCAGACAGGGTTTCTACCCCGAGCTGTTTTTGTACTTCCCAAACGCTGTGATGCAAACCCTGGAGATGGTCGCGGTAGAACGAGAGCCGATTAAAAGAGTCAAAGTCTTCTGCCCTTCTTAAATCATCGAGCGTTTCTTCCAGTGCTACTAGAAGTTGCGGTGCCAAAGCGGGAGATTCTTTCTCTAAGAATGGGATGTACTGCTGTAAAGCAAACTCCAGGCTTTCAAGGCTGGCTATCGCCTCTGGAATGGCGTTTAAAGAACCAGGAGTGTCAAAACCGGTAAGCCCCAAGGTAAAGATCCGGATGAGCTCCAAACGACATGCCTCGAGTATCTTTCGGTGTTCCAATACAATACCACTCTGGTACAAGCTGACTTTCTTAACGGCTTTGTTAAGTTTTGTCAACTTCTGGAGGAGAGCATCTGTATCGATTTCTTCCTCAAAAACGATTTCGTCTAGTACTTGGAGTCCACTGGGTTCGATTATGGATACCTCGGGTACGGCGGGTTCTACCGCAGGCAATGGTGCCCCATTAATTTCCTTCTTGATAGCGTAGCGGTCGTTATATTCCATCAAAAAAGAACCCCGCTTAAAGGCCAGGCGAGTAGCCAGGTGCACTTCTTGCAAGTCTTCTTGTGAAATCTCACCGGCTACGTATGCTTCACCGGCAGCCAAGTACACTGCTGTTTGTTCGGCGAATGCGGTAAGTTGATTATGGAAAAAGCCGGTAATGGCTTGAATGGTAGTGGTTGATGGCTTAGCAGGTCCAGCCTGAAAGCTACTAAGATGCACGAGTAGGAACAGCCCCACTATTAAACTTCCTACACCAATAGAATTTTTCATAACAAGGAATAAAAAAGGTGGATAAAAGCAGAGGCGCGCAGACCCCAAAGAGCCTGCGCGCCAGCTAATCAATCTACTACATTACGGTATGAAGCTTAGCATAATAAAGTACTATGCTTACTGAATTATCAATTGCTGAACAGCACCAGACTCGCTCTGTACGAAGTAAGAACCTGCTGGAAGGTCAGACACATCGATCTGGTTTACATTGCGGTAAACGCGTACACGTTGGCCAGAAGCATTGTATACCGCCAAGTCCATCATAGCGTTTAGGTATACCAAACGAGTAGTAGGGTTCGGATAGATCGAGAATTGCTCAGTTTCAGGAATATCTGGAGCGTCCAGTCCATTTACCGTGATTTGATCAAAGCCGTGTAGGGCAAAGGTCAAAGAGTGGTTGAATGGGAATGGGTTCAAGTTCAACGGGTGCTGAGAGTTCAATAAGATAGACTTACCATCAGAAGTCATGATACCACCAGTTACCTCCGCACCAGCAGGTACAGCAGTCAAGCGGATCAAGTCATCAACGGTAGTGTTCTCAGTAGCCAAGTTAAGCAAGAATACCTCACAAGTACGGTTAGAGATATCAGCAGGCATACGACCAAAGCTGGTACCGTTCAAGTCCTCCTGGATCAACAGGAAGCTCTGACCGTCGATAGTCACTACGTTGATACCATCAGGGTTAGATAGGTGCTTGCTTGGGTAGTCAGCTTCTGCTGGGCTAGTCTCAAAGAATGGACCACCTTCGATCTGTACAGATACTTCCTCGGTAGTTGGGTCGTATACCAATACGCGACCGTAGTAATCCCAGTAAGTGTCACCTTCGTTAGGCTCAGACAAACCTTGATCAGCAGCGCGAGCGAGGTGGTGAGGAGCATAAACGCCACCATCCAAAACTTCGTCTTCCCAGTTACTACCAGGAGTGTCGCGGCCAGTTTCAGTCATGTAGATCAAACCAGTAGAAGCATCCACTGCAGTCCACTCAATACGGTTGTACATAGTTGCACCA
>JBCBWU010000373.1:0-4018 GCA_039816955.1 Bacteroidota bacterium | reverse complement strand
CCGACGATAGGAGGGTTGTCGCGGTAGCTAGAGTTCTGTGCAAGGTGTGCTCTGAATGGAACCCAAACCATTGATTAACTCAACAAATTTGTGGAACCAATGCTGTGAATAAGATGAAGGAAGGCCCTTCACAGACGCCATACAGGTGGAGTCTGTAAACCAGCCCGAGGTGCTGATCTGGTGACGGATTGGTATCGAGCGTCGGGTGAAAAGGTCCGGTTGAACGGATCAGGTGAGAATACAGAAGATGAACGCGAGTGAACCTCTGAAGAAGCGTCGAGATAACTGACCTCCCATCCAAACTGTCGGTTTATTGCTGCCGAAGGACTCAAGTGTTGCGGGTGACCTGTTAACTAGCGCACGGTGGGCGGCGTAGAGGAGGCATGAACTGTATTCAGGCCCTGACGATAAATGTCAGGATCTAAGGGCTTATTCACGGAACAGAGGAAGCCAATCATGAATGACAAGGGAAAGATGCAAGTCGGAAGAACGCCGGTAAGATCGAATACCGATGACATGATTGGTGGCGGACTTGACCGTAGTAGTGAGGAAGACTCTGTAATGGAGTTGGAGCGAAGGGTCAAGCGTGTACCGTCTGAACCAAGATCGACAACGCCGTTGGCACGCCAACACAGGAAGACCGATTGGTATCAGACCAAGGGACACAAAAGTTTTCTCACCCCCAAACACTTTCTGGATGCGTACAAGAAGGTAAAGCGGAACAAAGGATCAGCGGGAGTCGATCGAGTGAGCTTGAAGGATTTTGAGCGCAACTTGATCGGCAATGTGATGTGCCTTTGGAACCGAGTGGTATCAGGGAGCTACTTCCCACCCGCCGTTAAGGAAGTCGGGATCGCCAAGGATGATGGCCGCGTCCGTTACCTGGGTATTCCGACGGTAGGAGACCGCATTGTCCAACAAGTGATTAAGACCTTGCTTGAACCTCGCTTTGAGCAGGAGTTTCTGGATTGTTCGTACGGGTATCGATCAGGGCGGAGCGCACACGATGCGCTCCAAGTGGTTCGGTTGGGCGTACTGAATAGGAACTGGGTCATTGATTTGGACGTAGCGAGCTTCTTTGACGAACTGCCGCATGACTTACTGAGTAAAGCCTTAGATCGTCATGTGCCGGAGTGCTGGATACGGCGTTTGCTGGATCGTTGGCTACAAGCTGACATTGAACCGGCGAGCGCAGATCGTCCCAGTAGTCGGCAGGGTAGGGGCACGCCACAAGGCGGAGTAGTCAGTCCTATGCTAGCAAATCTGTTTTTGCACTATACTTTGGATAAGTGGTTAAAGATCCACTACCCGGAGGCGAAGCTGGTGCGCTACGCAGATGACGCGATCATCATGATCCGAACTCGGCGCATGACCTTTGAGCTAAAAGAAGCTCTGGAAAAGCGCTTTTCGGCCTGTGGTCTACGACTACACCCGGAGAAGACACGCGTGGTCTACTGCAAGAACTTTATCCGTGAGGATAAGCATCGACCGCTCACGTTTGACTTTCTGGGATTTCGTTTTCGGCCGATGTCGAGGAAGCGAAAAGACGGCAGCATTTTTCTTAGCTTTGATTGTACGATCAGCCAGAAGAATCTAAAGGGGATCAAGGCCCGCTTGCGGTCGCTGAAATTTCATTTGTGGTCGAGTGCCACGATGAAAGAACTAGCTGATAAACTCAATCCGCTGTTGGAAGGCTGGCTGAACTACTACGGTAGATTTGGTCTTCGTCCCTTGCGGAATCTGATGAAGTCGGTTAATGAACGACTGGCCAAGTGGCTATGTAGAAAATTTAAGCGTTTTGGTAAGTCAGCGCGTAAGGCGCATCGCTACCTGCGAGATTTAGCTCGGCGAGAACCGAGTTTATTTGCGCACTGGAAGCGTGGCATTATTGAAACGTAGTCTCTGTACACGAGGAGCCGTATGATGGGAGACTATCACGTACGGTTCTGTGAGAGGCTTGGGGTGAAACTCCCCTGGCCTACTCGACCCATACCAATGGTACACGTCAAATATTTTTAAAAATACTATGACATAAATAATTTATAGGCTTAAGTTTGTAGTAACGGTTTTTGTAATCAATAGTAATAAGCTGTTATATGAACTTTTAATAAAATGTATGAATGAGTAATAAGATTTGCGATTTCGTGAAAATATTTGAAGGAAGAAGAATTATAAGAGAGAGTTCAATTGGCCCATTTTCGATATGTAGGAAAAGCAGACTAAAAGAAGAAAAGCTAGAGGTTAACAACCCAGAATTTACGTTAGAAAACAATTTTTCTTTTGACTTATTGTATTTAGTGAATTACCCGTCAAAAGAAAAATTAAAAAAATCATTTATAAAAGAATCATTGCTTAATGATTATTATAAAAATCTGTTCATACTTAGCATTGTAAGTTTAATTTTAGAAGGAAGGATAAATTTTTTTTGTAGTTATAATTCGTGTGAATTTATGAATGGTTTGACAACAGACAATTATGTTGTGTATTCATTGTCACGAGGTACATTTAGTGAAAGAGATACAGGGTTAATCGAAAAGGGAATTTATAGTTCATTATATCAGGAGTCAGAAAGCGAGGATAACAAAATACCATTAAATGACTGGGTTAAAACTTTACTTGGTAAGTTCTTAAATAGACAAAAAGACTATCATCACTACTGTTATATAACAATTGGAGAAGCATTACTAAGGGATACATCAAAAAGATTTTATTGGGCACAAATAGAAATTGATAATCCGTTTCAGTGGAAAGTACTCACAAGAGGAGATGTTTACAATGTTACAATTGTTGAAAAAATGAAAATGTCTATGAGAAGAGACTTAGAGAAGCAACATGAAAGAATACAGCAAGCGCTTAAAGGTCATTATCTTTTTCGTGATTTTTATCAAAAATTAGAGAAAATAATAGAAAATGAGATACGACGACGACAGGAAGAGGAGTTGTGAAAGATTTCAAATTTTATTTTGTTAAGTGTTGGTAATCAAGTTTTACAATTGTTGTGATTTTATATTTCTCACAAAAAGAAAAGTTAAGTGCCAATAGTTTTACTTCTTAATAGAAGGTAACGGCTGGTTTTGGAATGTTTCAAAATATAGTCTTCAAGAACTGATTGATGGAAAGGGAGAACAATTAAAAGCTGCACAGAACTTTGCTACCCCGACAATGCTCCTGCGTCGCACTGCGTTGTAGCCAGAGTTCTGCGCAACCAGAGAAAATGAGAAGAGATTAAAGAGTGAAAGAATAATGTTTCAGTGTTGACGATAGGATTAGCTTATTTGCGTGAGGATAGTAAAAGAAGTACCTTGTGTAGTAGTTGATGGAACCACCAATGAAATCAAGTTGTTTTATGTAAAAAATAATATATGGGAGTATCAGTAGAAAGAACAGAAGAAGCAATCTTGATTAAGCTGCCATTGAATACGGAAGTATCTGATATACAGAGGGTACTGAATTTCTTCGAGTATGTTAGCCTAGTGAATGAAAGTAAGGCTAATCAAGAAGAAATTGATGAGCTTGCAAGAGAAGTGAATAAAGATTGGTGGAATATGAACAAGGAGAGATTCCTCGGTAAAGAAGGTTTTGAAGACATAGAATAGTACTTGATGAAGGTTTATATAGTAGACTCAAATGTCATATTCTCATCCATCTTAAATCCAGAGAGCGAAATTGGAAGATTTATAATGTCTTCAAAGGATAGTATTGTAAGGTTTTATGCACCAGAGTTTTTACAAGTTGAAATAGAGCGGTACATTCCAAAGTTGGTGAAATTATCAGATAAGGAAGAAAAGATAGTTAGGAGGATAGTAACTCTTATCTACTCCCAGGTAACGTTTATTTCAGATGCACAAATACCATTTGCATACTACCGAAAAGCGGTTCCATTTGTAAGAGATGTAGATATGGATGATCTAGTATTTGTAGCACTTACAGATTTCCTGGATGAAACGTTGTGGACTGGAGATATGAAACTGTATCGTGAGCTTAAATCAAAAGGGCATAAGAAAGTTGTCACTTTCCA
>JBCBWU010000372.1:0-4051 GCA_039816955.1 Bacteroidota bacterium | reverse complement strand
GATGACTCCATTTGGCAGGGCAAGTAAAGCTATTACCACCGTCATCCGACACCCAAAGGTTGACGCCAGCCACGTACACCCGATCAGCATCTTGCTGCGATACTGCCAAGCCAAGATCGTAGTAGTACTGCCCACCATTATCGGTACCATCATCCGCCCAACCCATCATATTGATATTCGACAAAGTGGCTGGGCCACCAGGTTGAGGGCCACAGCAGTTGAACGTCCAGGTGGCGCCCGAATCATCACTACGGTATACGCCATAGAGTCCGCTACCGCCGTTTGCTTGCCCCGTCAATAAGGCGTACACTCGATTTGGCGCATCATCGGAAACAGCAATTTCGGCGCGCTTATTTTCATCTCCTGCTGCCGGAACGGGCCAGCCCGTTGTCTGTTGCACAAAAGTGGCACCACTATTTGTTGAACGGTAAAACTCGGTTAGGTCCCCTACCTGGCGGATGATGTACATAATGCTACTGTTGGTAGGATGAAACTCAATTTCCTGAAAAGCACCGGACATAACTTCTGTCCAGCTACTACCAGAATTGGTAGAGCGAAAGAGTCCATCGTTGGTAGCCGCCCAAACGATAGTGCTACTGCCTGGTGCAAACTTGATATCGTCCGTAGCCAGATCAAGGGCTTGGAAGGCAGCATCACCCGTTTCAGTCCAGGTATTGCCACCATTAACGGAAGAAAAAATACCACCCATCATGGCCGCCAAAATTCGATTACAGCCACTGGGGTCAATTTCAATAGCGTACACCTGATTCACCATCAAATCAGCGGTGATATTGGTCCAGTTGTTACCACCATCGGTACTTTGCCACATGCCCGCAGTGGCAGTGCCAGCGTAAAGAACACTGGGATCGTTGAGGCACATCTCCACTGTATAAATGTGAGCTGCCCCAGGGGCATAACTGCGGCCTGCAGCATCGTGGTCCCAGTCATAAGGGCCAATGCTACTCCAACTACCTGAGCGGCCCAGTTGCTGCTCTTCCCAGGCCTGCTGGTATCTTCTTTCTGCTGCGGCAGCTGCCAAGCGTTCCTCTTCACTCAAATCAGCGTCAGCTAGCTGAAAGGCATAGGTTTCGCGTTCGCGCAATAAACGTTTGAGATACTGGGTATGCTCATTTTTGATCAGCTCGTGCTCTTCGTAATAAGCTTTGAAGGCCGCTAACACCTGATCTAGATCGGGTTCAGCAGCGTACATCATTTGGATCCATTCCGGTAGGTCTTCCCGAATAGTAGTAGAACCAGAAGCGACAGTTTGGCTAGACAAGTAGATAGGTAGTGCCAGATAGGCTACCACCAGTAAAGGCAGTGCAAGTCTCATGTTTTTGTAGTTAATGCGATCGTTTGGGGTATACAGCAGCTAAAAGCTCAATTGCAATGTCAATCATGGGAAGGACAAGGCAACTAAGATTGCTTCGTTTCGATATCAGACTTGTATTAGGGTACTAGCTGCAAAATACGAAAAACTAGAGTCCGTCAATTGAACTTACTGTATAACTTTCGTCAAACTGCTGGCAATTAGGCTATCACCTCCTGCAATACTGTCCGCAAAGCCACTAATAAACGGTCTACTTCCCCAGTGGTAATATTGAGCGGCGGTAACAAGCGAATGGTCTCCTTTTGCGCTGCCGAGCCCGTAAACACCCCTTGCTCAAATAAGAGTTGCTTACGAATAGGTGCCGCTTGTTGATCTAGTTGCAGACCAATCATCAGGCCCATTCCGCGTACTTCTTGCACGCCAGGCAAGGCCGCCAATTGTGGAATTAATGCTTCACCAAGCGTTTGGGCATTCTCCAACAAAGACTCCTGCTCCAATACATCCAACACCGCCAAAACGGCTACGCAGGCCAAGTGGTTACCACCAAAGGTAGTGCCCAATAAACCATAGGAGGCCTCAAAACGAGGATGCAGCAATATTCCTCCTACCGGAAAACCGTTACCCATGCCCTTGGCCATGGTGATGATGTCCGGATCGATATCAGCTTGCTGAAAAGCAAAGAAGTGGCCACTACGTCCAAAGCCAGATTGGATTTCATCTAGAATTAAGCAGGCTTCATACTGCTTACACAGTGCTGCGATGGCTCCTAAAAAAGCTGGCTCTGGCACGTAGATACCAGCAATTCCTTGAATACCTTCGATGATCACCGCTGCGACATCTCCCTTCTGCAGGGCAGCCTCAACAGCAGCTAGATCTCCCATGGGTAAGAAATCTACCGGAAATGTACTATTGATAGGGGCTTTGATGCGGGTGTTCTCCGTAATATTCACCGCGGCAGAGGTACGGCCATGGAAGGCTCCGTGAAAGGCTATGATTTTCTTCTTTCCAGTGGCAAAACTGGCCATTTTTAGGGCATTCTCATTGGCTTCGGCGCCACTATTGCAGAGGAACAGCTGATAATCTGAACAGCCTGATAGTACACCGAGTCTGTTGGCCAACTCCTGCTGCAAGGGGTTTTGCACGGAGTTGGAATAGAAGGCCAGCTTAGCGATTTGGTCCTGCAACCGCTGCACATAATGCGGGTGACTGTGGCCAATGGAAATTACGGCATGACCACCGTAAAAATCGAGATAGGCCCGATCGTTTTGATCGTACACATAAGCACCCTGGCCACGGACGGGCTCAAGGTCGAAGAGGGGATAGACAGGGAAGAGGGGCATGAGGAGGGAGGATTAGGATTAGAGTGAGAATTAGAATAGGAATTAGAATAAGAATTAGGGTTAGAATTATCCGACAACGCACAAGGCTACGTCGGACGAAGGCAATAGAGTTAGAGTGAAAATGAAAGTGTCAGTGACAATTTGAATATGGGGGTAATCAAAACATCAATGGCAATTTCAATATCAATTTAGAAGGCCATAGCTTTTAGGTGAAGGCCGGTGGTTTCTTCTAGGCCCAGGGCCAAGTTCATGTTTTGTACGGCTTGGCCGGAGGCACCCTTGAGTAGGTTATCGATGACACTTACAATGAGGGCCCGGTCGCCGTGCTTACTGACCTGAACGAGACACTTATTGGTGTTGACGACCTGCTTGAGGTGTGGATTACCCGTGACGAAACTGGTGAAGACATGTGGGGCATAGTAGGCCTCATACAAATCCTGTAGCTCCTGCTCCGTCAGATCCGTCTTGCAGTAGAGGCTAGCGAATATGCCTCGGGTGAAGTCACCACGGAGGGGCAGGAAAGCCAGATCAACCTCCGACTTATTTTGGAGTTGCGTAAGGCTACGACCAATTTCGGCCAGGTGCTGGTGCCGGAACGGCTTGTAAATCGACAAGTTGTTATTGCGCCAGCTAAAGTGCGTCGTACCAGTGGGTTGCTGACCAGCACCGGTGGAACCCGTAATAGCGTGGATGTGGACTTCTTCTGGCAAGCTTTGATTAGCAGCTAAGGGCAATAAGCCAAGCTGAATGGCGGTAGCAAAACAGCCTGGGTTCGCTACGCGGCGGGTGCTTTGGACAGCCGTGCGATTAAGCTCCGGCAAGCCATAAACAAAGGAGGCATCCAAACGATAGTCAGAGCTTAGATCTACAACCAGGGTTTTCACTGGAACGGTATGCTGCTCCAACCATAGCTTGGACTTACCGTGGCCACTACAAAGGAAAAGGACATCTACCGTGAGGTTCACTTCGGAGGAGAAGCTCATAAAGAATTCTCCGGCTAAATCATGGTGGATTTCACTCACCAACTTACCCGCTTGGCTGGAGCTGTGAATGAAGCTGAGTTCTACCGCAGGGTGCCACCGCAGAATACGAATAAGTTCACCTGCCGTGTATCCTGCTCCACCAATAATTCCTACTTGATATTTCTGCATGGTTGATTCCGTTTTGGGGTTAGGAGGTTGCTTGTCCGTTGGTCACTTTAGCTTGGATTTGCCCAGCCAACGATAGCACTTTCGTAAAACCTTTGACGTCCTGGCCGGTCCAGCCATCGTTCATCTCGCCGTATTGACCAAAGCCGGCACCTAGCAAATCGAATGGAGATTGTATCCCGTCAAGGACGTAACGATGTGGATGAAGGGTAATGAACACCTCACCACTGACC
>JBCBWU010000371.1:0-4061 GCA_039816955.1 Bacteroidota bacterium | reverse complement strand
CTCAATATGAAGGTAAGCAGAACTGATTTAAAATAAAAATTCTATCAAAAAAATAAATAAACAAAATAACTCAACTACAACTTGCCTATACCGTATGATAAGGGAATCGCCACCGCAAAGCGTACATTTTCGTTTACGCCACACCTGTTGTATCTTCCGGCAGACTAACTCAGTGCTATGAAAGTTAAATTCTGCGGCGCAGCGCGTGAGGTGACAGGTAGCTCTCACCTCATTACGCTGGAAGATGGCTATACGATCCTGCTCGATTGTGGATTGTATCAGGGTAACGATAAAGAGATGAAGGATTTCAATGAGAGCTTCCTCTTTGATCCAGTTACTATCGACTGCCTGATTCTCTCCCATGCGCATATTGATCATACGGGGCGGGTACCCAAGTTGGTCAAGGATGGCTTTCGGGGCACTATATATGCTACCCATGCTACGCGGAGTCTTTGTGCCATCATGCTCATGGATAGCGCGATGATCCAAGAGCGGGATGCCGAGTATTACAACCGCAGAAACCCTAGGGAGCGCCGCGAGCCGCTGTACAAAACTCAGGATGTACACGAAACCATGCAGCTGTTCAATGGCTGCCCGTACGATAAGTGGCTGCCCATTCGCGATAATGTAGAAATTCAATATCGCGATGCAGGGCACATCCTCGGTAGTGGTAGCGTTACTTTGCGCATTCACGAAAGTAATCGCACCATTCACTTCGGCTTCACTGGAGATATTGGCCGGCCTAATCGTCCCATCCTCCGTGATCCGCGTAAGATGCCAGCGGTGGACTATATGATCTGTGAATCTACCTACGGCGATCGCCTGCACGACGAGAAGCCCAAGGAAATCGAAAAGTTCTTACGCATCATTACCGAGGCGTGTTTGGAGCGTAAGGGCAAAATGCTGATCCCCGCCTTTAGCGTTGGTCGCACACAGGAGATCGTTTATTTGATGGATCGATTAGAAACGGAGGGCCGGCTACCGCGAATTCCGGTGTTTGTAGATAGTCCCTTGGCCGTGAATGCGACTACTATTTTTGGGGCACACCCCGAATGCTACGATGAAGACCTCGAGCGTTATCTGCTCATAGATGATAACCCCTTTGGGTTTAATAATTTGCAATACATCAAAAGAGTAGAGGCCTCAAAGGCCTTAAATGGTATGAATGAGCCTTGCATCATCATCAGTGCTTCTGGCATGATGAACGCAGGCCGCTCCAAGCACCATTTATCCAATATGATTGAGGATCCCAAGAACACCATCCTCATTGTGGGATATGCCGCTCCAGCAACACCCGGCGGGAAAATCCGCAGCGGAGCTAAGGGTCTAAAGCTCTTCGGTGATTACAAACAAGTGCTCGCCCGAGTGGAAATGATGGATTCCTTTAGCGCACATGCGGATCGAGATGAGATACGAGAATTTCTCCGGGGTCAGGAACAGCACATCAAGAAGCTGTTCTTGGTGCATGGCACGCTGGATCGGCAAGATAGCCTTCGTGGCTTATTGACCGATGTTGGCTTCCGCGATGTAGAAATTCCTCGTTTGGGACAAGAGTATCATCTGTAATTTCATTCTTGCAAAGACCCCGCTCGTTTATCGAACAGTACTCGGATCATACCCATTCCACTTGGCGTTGGGAAAATGGCCAATGGCGACAGCTCCAAGCGGATCCCATTGCTCCGGAATCTCCTTTCGCTATTCGAATTTTATACGGTCCTAAAGCAGGTCGTACTGCACTTGATTTTGCTATTGCCATGCGCAGCCCGGGCAATGATCAAGATCTCATTCTGGGATACCTTTTCAGTGAAGGTATTATCCATAGTAATACGGATGTGGATGAAATAGAATTGGTATCTCAAGAGGCTGCTAATGTGTATTTAAATTCCCAGCTAAGCTTTGACCCCGCCCAGTACCAACGGGTTGGCTACGCCAACTCCAGTTGTGGCCTCTGTGGAAAAGCCGACCTGAAACAAGTTCAGCGAACCATAGCTTTTTTTCCCGCCAAGGGCCACCCATTGGTTCCGCCCACTCGATTACAGCAACTACCGCAATTATTACGGGAACAGCAGAATATGTTTTCTACCACCGGTGGCATTCATGCTACAGCGCTCTTTACTGCTGACGGCGAATTACTAAAAATAACGGAAGACGTAGGCCGCCACAATGCCTTGGATAAACTACTAGGTTGGGCGCTACAGCATCAGCAGTTTCCCTGGCGAGATCGTATCGTCTTGTTGAGTGGCCGTATTAGTTATGAACTGGTCCAAAAGGCAGCTATGGCTGGCACTCCCATTTTAGCCGCCATTGGAGCCCCCTCGTCGGCAGCTATCGAATTGGCAGAAGCCAGTGGTATGACTTTGGTAGGTTTTGTTCGCCAGGACCGGTTGAACGTATACACTTATCCCGATCGGGTACTTGAATCTGAAAAGCATTAAGATTTTTTCCGCAGAAAATCAGGAAGCTGCCGCAAAGCCGCAAGCTCTCGATAAGCCATACGTGCCTCTTGGGCAGGAATGCCAAAATATAGTTTTCCACCCTCTAAGTCCTTACTTACTCCCGCTTTGGCAGAGACAATGGCCTTATCACCGATGGTTACATTTTGTGCAATACCGGCTTGGCCGTACATCACCACTCCGTCGCCGATGGTACAATTTCCTGCTACCCCCACTTGGGCAGCGAAGAGGCAGTGCTTACCCACTTTGGTGTCGTGACCAATCTGTACCTGACAATCAAACTTCGTTCCCTCACCGATGATAGTGTCGCTGGATACGCCTTTGTTTATCGTACAATTGGATCCGATATCGACGCGATCTTCCAAGATCACTCGGCCACCTGAACGCCATTTTTGAAATCCTTCACTCCCTTTTTTAAAGTAGAAAGCGTCATTGCCAACTATGGCTCCAGCTTGAATAATGACTTCATTACCAATTATACTGTAATCTCCGACGTAGCTATTAGCCTGGATGTAGCAATCTTTTCCAATACGGACCTGATGCCCAATTACCGCACCTGGTTCAATGATGGTGCCCTCTCCAATAACCGCGTCATCCGCAATATTTGCGGTAGCTGGCTGAAAGGGACGGTACCGCCAAACCAGCTTGTTATACGCTTCGAATGGGTTGTCTACAATTAAGATAGCTTTGCCGGGAGGTGGATCGGTCTCCTTATTGATCAACACAATCGTTGCTGGAGAATTCAAGGCCTTTTGATAGTATTTCTCTACGTCTACAAATGTGATATCACCGGGGCGTAAATGGTGAACCTCATTGATACCCGTAGCAGAAAGAGTAGTATCACCCAAGAGTTTCGCACCAATTTGGTCAGCTAATTCTTGCACGGGTATAGGAAGGGGAAAATCCATTAGAAATGCTGTTTTTAGGATTACTCTGGTTGATCTACAGTGATGATTCCCTCCACTTGCTGGATGCGAGCGTTGGAGAAATCTTGATTCGCGCGGAAGCCATGCCCATAGATAATTTCAGTGGGGGTGGATATGCGAGCAAACTTACGAGTGAATACTTGCTGTTCTCGTTCTTGCCAGATGAGTTCTTCTGTTTCCAGTTTCTGATCAGTTACGCTTTCCCACACCACACTATCACGAGCGATAATCTCACCGCGCCGTTCGAAGCGGATAGCGTAACGGGCCACCAAAGTACTAGAAATGCTACCATCTTCTGGGTCGAAAAACTCTACTAGTACACCATCCACAAACTCTTGGAAAGGCTCCGTACGGTCCAAGTTGTTAAGCATAGTAGGACCGGTAACCCGCACTTTTACTTGGGCAGAGTCACTGTATAGAATTTCGACTTCTTTGACGGTCTCTACCTTCACATTGAGTCGCTCCTGTAAAGCTTCCACATCCGCCAGGTCGTTCTCACAACTCCAGCTTAAAAGAAGGCAACTTAAACCGAGAATGCATAGTCCTGCTCTCATGCCGCAAAAATAGGTATAAATCTATCTATAGCCAGTTCTTTTGGTTATCGGACAGGTTAAACGCATCAAAATCACCTCTGCCCATGAGAGCAGTATTCTGTAACTTTAAGGCAGTATTCCAAACATGG
>JBCBWU010000370.1:0-4095 GCA_039816955.1 Bacteroidota bacterium | reverse complement strand
ACATCGCTACGTGAGCTCAACGGAGCGTTATGATCTGTACCGCTACGAGGCGTTGAAGACGCAGTTGGAGCAATATCATCCGCTGCAATCGAGCTAATCCTCATAATCCTCATAATCCTCGACCCCCTAAGCATTTTTTATTTTTAACTGACCGCCGGAGGCAATTGGTTAGGCGCGTTAAGGTATAATTATGTATCTTGTGCATGTCTTGTGAAAGTGCAGGGCAAAAGTTTTGAAAAACAGTCTTTGAGTAGTCCGTTGTATCGTTATGAATTTGTTATGGGTTCAATGGTAAGGGAAGGATGAAGCGGGAGAGTGAGGGGGTTTAAGTCACTACGATTATGGATTTAGGATATACAATCCATCCATTGCCAGGTTCCTTAGCGTTGATCCGCTGACAGGTCAGTACCCAGAACTCACGCCTTATCAATATGCCAGTAATACCCCAGTCTGGGCAATTGATCTTGATGGACTTGAAGCGTTGACCAATCAGCAAAAGGAAGCCATTATCCTGAGTTACGATCCGGAGCTCCAGCACTCGCACTACACCATTGTGGTACCGACGTCCATTTATCAAAAAGGAACGGATCCCAAACCTATTTACGAGGTCTATCCTGGGCAGCGAAAATTTGTTTCTAATCAAAGTACGACAGACCATTGTATCGGCGGGTGTAATATTACTATTATAGATCAATTTTCTGACCACTCAGTTAGATGGTTTGATAGCCAGCTATCCAGAAGAAAGAATGAATTCCACGTTCATGCACAAGCTGCATTTGGTCCAGACCCAATAATTGGTGTCGTAGCGGTAAAGGTATTTCAAAAGCTCAGCAAACTTTCTCAAGGTGTCCTCAAGGCCACATTAAGATCGTCTTCCCCGCTAGTCAAGGCTCAATACAGACTTGGGCGATATATAAAAAGTGGTGGAAATTATAACATATCATTAGGGCGGAGATCTGAAATTTATGATCTAGCAGAGAAGACAAAATCCACACCCTTTACGAAATTGTTTGATAGGGGATTTACTGATAAGTATATACCTATGGGAGGGGCTAATAAGCTCTCAGATTGGTTCCCTGGGGTAAAGCAATCAATATCTACCGCAATCGAAAATGGTGGCCGAGTTTTCTGGCATTTAGACGGTTTTTCGGTGAAGGATTTAGGTGGAATATGGAATTCAAAGCACAACCTATTCTCGAATGGGGCTTTCACTGAGTTGAGATACTTAATTGATGCTGATTTGTTGAAACATACTGATTTCTTTTTTAATGGTGGTAAAAGTCTACCTGATGGCTTCAAAAGTGCCTTGAATGAAGCTATCGATCAATATAGAAAAGTGAGTCCAAATCTAAAATAATCATGGGAGATAGTACTCTGGAGAAAATACAGGATAATGGAACATTTACTCGGTTTTTGCTGAAAAATCGTAAGGGAAAGATACAAGGTGATGTATCCATGAAATTAGAGGTTCTCTATGATTCGAAGAGTAATCTCAACGTGCAATTCACTCGCAGCGGGTTCAGTAAAATAGATTCAGATAAACTGAAGGAAATTGACATAAGTCTTGATCTCAGTGAGAAGATAAAAGTCTATAAGGAGCTAGATAAATATGATAGGATGATTTTCAAATCTATCATATACTCATCAGAGTACGCTCGTTACTTTTACTTACGCGATAGCCAAGTTACTCATTCTATTCACTTGACGTTCGATCATATCGGTCTTGGGATGAGTGGACCTTCGTTGGTTGGGGCAGGGTATGCAACAGTCAAAGGTATTTGGGATATCTTGAATTTTACTCCCAAGGATAAATACATTTCCTTCGATTCTATTAATATTCAGTGCATATTCCACCAAGAAATTGATACGAAGTACGTTGCGAGATTTCCAGAAATTGATGAGAGTGAGGGGGAATTTTGGTCAGGTATTGATGAAGAGGAATATGAGAAAAGTAGAAGTTTTCAGTGGATGCTTTAGGGATAAAAATGTTTCATAGTATATTTTTTTGCGTAGCTATGGAAATAAGGAAAGTAAGGCTGATACATAAAGACTCAATACAACAGAGATGATACAAGTCTCTGGGGAGACGTCCCCAGGGGCTTTGTTTTTTGGTCTCTGTCCCTGCACTAATCAGCTTCCCGAATGTTGCGTATGCTATCGCTGCTAGGGAGGAAGGCGTTCGTCGCGTCTACGTTCGGGTCCATCGTTGCGCCAGTTGTCCCCTCGGGCGCATCTGTCACATCGCTGGGTCTCACTCCGGGCTCCTCACCCGCAGCTCCCGTTTCCCGAAACGAGTTCGGGACTCTCCGCTGCTTCGGGTTTAGGGCGGCCTAGCGGGTCGGGTCGGTAGGGCAACCGCTCTAGGCAAACGCCCCGAGTCAAGCCCGGGGCAGGCCCTCGCACGCACAGTCGGGCGCTAGACAGCGAGCATGCGCAATGCCCTTGTTCTGTACGGCCTCCCCTCCCACCGCCAGGACGGCCGCCAGTTGGTCGCTCAGTTGCTCCCTCCATTATGTCCTTTTAAATTATTTGATTTTGAACTAGAAGTGAATTCAATCGCTCCCGATGGGAATCGGGAGTCTAAGCCAGCTGTAAAAAGTAAAGGCAAGGGCTCGGATGCTGTACTTTACTTTTTACATCCGGCGGTGGGGTTGTTTTGGGGATATTTTGGGGTTAGAGGCTGATGAGGAGCTACCCACAGTATGGAACGATGTGGAATATTGTTGGGTAGCGATTATTAGCTTTGTGGTTGTGTGGGGTTGGGTTATGATGCGAGTTGCTGAATTTTTTTCTTGGTAATGAAAGCGTCGATGAGTTTTTTGACGATGTGCTTATCTTCCTCATCCATTTGCTCGACGGCTTTGAATTGCTGGATGAGTTCGGTATCGGTTAAACTAGCATGAGCTTGGTCTCCGGAGGAACCATTGATTAAGAAGTCTGGGGAGACTTCGAGTGCCTGTGCAATTTTCTTTAAAGCTTCTGCTGGTGGTTGAGTTCCCTTGGTCTCGTATCGTCCAATCTGGGCGTAGGATAACCCTACGATACTAGCAAGTTGTGATTGCGACATATTCTTCTGCTTCCTCAACTCTTTTATTCTCTGTCCTAATTGCTGCATAATTGATTGAATTATAGGGTAAAAATACCTTAAAAGTGGCTAATAATCAATGATTTTACTACTGATGGGGTGTTTTGTGCTACTGATGGCTTGCATATTTATTTTCTTTTTTGTAGCATTGTGCTACATTTTAGTAGCAAATAATTTTTAGAATTTTTTCTTTCAATTGAAACTCCAGCATAGAGAAGTAGTTGGAGTTTTCAATTAACTCAATTAAAGAAGAAAGAGGCGCGTTTTCCTGCTCGTCCATCCATGTACTAAGCACTATCCCGTTCGGCAATATCGTCGAATAGTACTAAAACACTAAAAACACTGGCACATGGAAAATCAAAGGAAAGAATCAGAGTCTGGGCAAAGAAGGGTGGAGCCCCGTCGGGATCTATCGCACCAGGTTAGGAATCGCCGTCGTCTCTATCGAGTAGGGACGACTTGGCGGTACTTGGATAGTGGTTCCAGTAATAGAGCTGGTAATAGCTCTGGTAATAGCTCATGTAGTTACTGGGAGCATTATCCATCGTTGAGTTTTTACGGGGTCTGGTTAGAGCTAGCGGGTTTTGAAGTAGGGGACGAGGTAGAGATAGAGGTTAAACACAATGAGCTGGTGATCCGGAACCTTGGACCGGTGAGTATTGCAAATACTGAATCACGAAAAAATACGAACAATGACAATTGCCCAGATCAAAGCCAGATTGAGTATCCGTGAGGTGTTGAGCCATTACGGCTTGGGAGTAAATAGGAATGGGATGGTAAACTGTCCGTTCCACAGTGATCGGAAGGCGAGTATGAAGGTGTACGATGAGACGAACACGGTGTATTGCTTTGCTGGGGGCTGTGGAGTGAGCTACTTGGACGTGATTGATTTTATCATGAAGATGGATGGGAGTAGTAAGCGGGCTGCGATAATGAAGGCGAAGGAGTTGGTTGGAGATAGCGGCGGGTTGGTTATGTCACCACGTAAAAGTAGTAAAGTTATCACGGCC
>JBCBWU010000036.1:0-41574 GCA_039816955.1 Bacteroidota bacterium | reverse complement strand
ATTCCTCCATGGCTCGTTTGGGCGGCCCATTGGAGGCGCAGTATTTTGGCCCTAATGGTGGCAATCTTGGTGGTGACGGTACCGAAGTAGAAAACACCAGCTTCCAGGGCCCTCGCTGGGCGCGCTATCATCAGACCAAACTGGCCAACGCCGCTTTCACCTACGGTTTGAAAAAGAAATTGGAAGCAGCCAATATCACCAATGTACTTCCGCTACTCGCTCACCCGGGCTTGGCACTGACCCAGCTCCAGGTGACTACCGCAGCCGATGGTGGCATGGAGAGCAATAGCGATCTAATGACCCGTGCCCAATCTGCCGAAGATGGGGCCACCGGTATCATCCGTGCCGCTATGGATCCCGCCGCCGAATCTGGTCATTTTTATGGTCCTACGGCGGGCTGGAAAGGCTTCCCAGATATCCTGCCTCCCGAAGAGTTACTGTACGATGAGTCCAATGTCAACCTCAATTGGCAGGGTTGTGAGCAGGCGGTAGGGACTTTCGTGATCGCGTAAAGGGTATTCAAGCTATTACTTCTTATTTGGGGCCATGTCCCACCTTCGCTTGGGGCTTCGGTGGGCCACCGGGTCATCCGCTTTTATACCTCCGCAATGGCTTCGGTATACCGCTACTACCCCTTGTCCGGTGGTGGGTGGCTCAGTTGAACGGCATCACAATTTCTTTTGTAATTGGTCCCGATTCCAAGGTGTTTTAAAGTGGTATTTCTTATCAAAGGCTAACGACCGAAATACAAGCCCCTTGTGGGGCTAACAGAGGGAGCTAATGGAGCGTGGCACCTTCCGGCTAACTATTCCTATCAAAAAGAGTCAAGCTTAGTCAGCGTTTTCTGCTCCTCATATGAAACCTTAGACGCTACTTCAAACATTATAGTTAGGGAGAATGGTTATATAAAAACTTAGCCCCTTTGAACGTCCTTTTTATCTGTAGCAAAAACGAATGGCGCAGCCGCACCGCCGAAACTATTTTCCGGAAGGAAGCCCGATTTATCGCCAAATCAGCCGGTACTTCTAGAACGGCCCGTATCCGAGTTTCCCGTAATTTAATCGACTGGGCCGATCTTATTTTCGTCATGGAGGATCATCACAAAGCCCGTTTACCGGAGCTTTACGGAGAACCGGTAGAAAAGGAGATAGTTGTGCTAGACTTACCAGATGAGTACCAATACATGGATGAGGAATTGATCGGTGAGTTACAAGATGCTGTTTCTTATTATGTTGAAGAACGAAATGATTAAGAGCCTGTTTAAAATTCCCTCAATGGCCTTGAATTGGCTATTATCGTCTCAGTCGTCGTTAAATTTTTCGCCGAATCGCCCGCATTCGGCTGCAAAATTTGCCTAGGCTGGTCCAATACTAGCTCAATTACGCCTCATCAGGAAACATTTAAACAGACTCTAAGGAGTACCTAAAGGACTATAACTACCGAATATGAAAATCCAAATCTGCTCCGACCTCCATCTTGAGTTTGCTAGCAACCGGGCCTGGTTAGCAGAACACCCTTTAATTCCCACCGGGGATATGCTGCTCATTGCTGGAGATACTTATCATTTAGATCGGGACTACAGTACATTGGATTTTATCCAGGAGGCTGCCAAAAATTTCGAGCGGGTCTACCTCATTCCTGGGAATCACGAATACTATGGTGGTTTTAATGTAGCCACTGCGCTACAACCAACCTATAGGACTTTGCTGGAGAATGTATTTATCGTCAATAATCATGTGGAAGAAATTGGAGACGTCAAATTCATCTTTTCTACAATGTGGTCTAAGGTTCAAAGGAATATTGTACAGGTCTTCCGCGGTATGACAGACTTTCGTCGGATCAAGTTTAATGGTGTCCCATTCACGATTGATCATTACAACGAAATACATGATTTTGCAACAGCATTCTTAGAAGAGGCAGCTAAATTAGATGGGAAAAAGGTGGTAGTTACCCATCACTTACCCAGTAGCCTGTGCAATATTGAGCGCTTCAAAAACAGTCCCCTGAACGAGGCGTTTTGCGCGGAGAAAACTGATTTTATCGCTGGAACGGATATTGACTACTGGATCTACGGGCACAGCCACGGCAATAAAGAAGACTTTGAGATTAACGAAACTCGTGTGGTCACCAACCAGCTGGGCTATGTGGATTACGGGGAGCATCTCGCTTTTCAACGGGATCGAATTATTGTGATCTAGACTCAAGGAAGCTGCTGCTGATCAATAACTTGTCCGTATCTTTTCCTTTGGAAAAAACACCGCTTCCTATTATGAAAAGCACACCCGATCTTTTCCCCCAAGCTTGGTTCCTCTTGTTTACGCTTCTTATTGCTGCTTGTAATATCACCGAAGATGTTACGAAAGTGCCTCCTGCTCAAACCACACCGCAGATTCCAGCGGATAAAATGGGCGGCGGCTCCAGCGGTATGGTGCAGATTACAGACAGCACCTATCTACTTGCCTATGATTTGAAGATTTTTCAAAAAGGCCCGCGCTTGGCTATACTCACGGCTTCTGATGAAGCCATTAGGGTTAGTCCAATAGTTGTTGACAGCTGGGGAGAAGATGGTCTCGCCAGTGACCTGGAAAGTGTTTGCGCTATTCCTGGCCGTCCCAACGAATTTCTCGCCTCCGAGTCTGGTAACTGGCAAGGAGAATTAGGTCGGATCTTTCATCTCAAACTCAACCCTGCCAACCATCAAGCCCAAGTGCTAGGCAGTAGTCTTATTCCCATGCTGCAACGCAATGATTTTGATATCACCGGAGACCAATACGAGGCTATTTATTGTTTGCCTTCCAGCGAGACCCAAAGATTAGTATTGCTAGGCGAGCGGGGGGGCTCACCAGCTAATCCTCAGGGAGTCATGCGCTGGGGGCTACTGGATTTAGAGCAGCACTCCTTTACCTTCACTGATGCAGGACTGACTGGCTTATCGGTAAACGCTCCTGGCCACTGGCAAGACGAACAAACGAAAAGGAGTATCACTGATATTCACGTAGATGCTCAGGGTACTATCTGGGCTTCCGCCTCGGAAGATCAAGGTGATGCTGGCCCATTTTACTCCGTAATCTATCGGCTAGGGCAGCTTCGCAATGATCAACCGAGCCTACCTCTCACCATCGCCGAAGAGCTTACGGAATTCAAAGAAATTGATGGCTTTAAGCTTGAGGCATTAGCGGGGCCTCGGGCAGGTATTCAATGTACCCACTCCTTCGGCACCGAAGACGAAATCTACGGTGGCATTTGGCGCCCCATTCAAATTGACTTTAAGGAATAGTACTTCAGCTCGCCTATATTCTCTTTAGTTCCGCGGATTGAATAAAACTCAATATTAACTGAACCCCCACTACCACTCAATCACTTCCGCACTCCAAGGTGCAACAGCCCGCTGCGTACCTTCCCAATCCTGCGTTAAGCCCAAGCAATACCCACCACCGCCGGCACCACAAATCTTAAGCAAATACGTACCACTGTTCAAGCCCGCGCGCCATACCTCGTGTAGACTTGGGAGAACCATCGGTGGAAGTTCGTCAAGTTGAAATTGACTGATCTTCCGGAAGGCAGTTGACAAGTTTTCTTCGTCAGCCTGGAGCAAAGCAGCAATCGCTCTGTCGGTGGCCGGTGTCCACTGTGTATCGGTGGCAGTTCGGAACTGCTCATCGGTATCGTAGCGGTGAGTGAAGTAGTTGACGATCGGTCCCGTTTCCCGAGCTTTTTGAGTATCGAGTAGAAATAAGTGCCAGCCGTCTTTCAAGGGTGGGATCTCTACAAATTCAAACTGCCCATCGGGGCTTAATGCTAGACTTTGGCGCTCGTAAATGATCAGGGGGTCAGTCCCCGAGCTAGTACCGTGAAAATGACTTTCCATTTGGGCGAAATAAGCTTTTGGCCCAGTTTCTGCCAGGGCATTTTTCCCGTAAGGGGTCGCGTAGTGTTCAAAAATAGCAACGCACACACTAGCCGAACTTCCAAGGCCATAACCCACTGGAATATCGGAGGCTAGATACCAGCCTTTATCTAGATCAGTAACGTAACGTGCCAGGTCAAAGTGGTAGGTGAAGTTATTTTCCAGAAAGGAAAAAAGTGATCGCAGTCCTTTTTGTTGGGTCGACGAGCCTCCTTGCTGCCAGGAACAGGATCTACTCCACAGTGGCATGGCTAGTGCCCGCGAACCACGCAAGATGGTGTGCTCTCCAAAGAGCAGAATTTTGGCAGGTATTGGCTTAGACAGGCTAGTGCTCACAGGTTATACGTTAACGGAATGATTACTGTTGGAGCTCTAACAGCATATCACTGTAAGAGTTGTCGAGTAAGTCCGTAGCTTGAATGTCGAAAAGTTGCAGGTAGTGGTCGCACTGTTCTTTGAGTCGCTCGCGTCCAATACTACCGTCGCTATCAATGGCTTCGATCTCCACAAAAGTTCCTAGTTGAGCTACTTGGTCCAGATGAAACTTTACATTATCGATGAAGTAAATCTCCCGTTGTTTGTCCACTACTACTTTCACCGAAAGTGCCGCCTTTAGTAGTACTTTCAGCTCTTCATCTTTTGGGGTGGAATATAGGTGTACCTCCGAAGCTTTGGGCCCAGCCTGATCTGGCCGCAGGTAGTGAATAAGATTCTTCTCAATCGTGCCTTGTCGTAGTTTTAGCCGGCCGTTGGGTACCTCAAAATAAGTGTCAATCTGATGGTCGGTACCACGGAAGTCAGCGCCGCGTTCCTGTAGCAACTTGCGAATTTTATCTTGCTGTGCACAGCGTGCTTTGATCTCAATGTTGAGATGCATACCTAGTAAGTTGATTTGCTACTAAGGTAGTGGAATTCTGGAATGCAAACTTGGCAGTGGGCGCTGCTTAGCTGGTAGCTACGGCTTCAGCCACTGGAATGTGATAACTACGTACACCAGCACCGTCCATCTCGGTTTGGTAGAAGTAGTTATCCATCGCTTGTACAGGAGTAGGAATGGCCTTGCGGTGCAACAACTCGTAGGTAGCGTAGTCGATCGCTTTGCGTTGCTGTAAACGCTCGGAAAGTCTAAACTTGCCTACTACGCCTTGCCAGTCCGTTTGCAGGTGGGCCTGAAATACTTTACTCTTGGACCCACTACCGTAGGCAAAGAAACCCAGTGTGGCACCTTCTTCGAGGCTATAATGATCAAGGGCCTGCTCTAGCGTACCCATAAGTGCCAGAAATAGTGACCCGGCGTATACATTGCCAACCAAGCCAGATACTTCTTCCGCCGGAGCAATACGCTCACTCACAAAGCTGCGGTACAGCGGTGTCTTCGTTACGGCCCGCCAGAAGCCGGTTAAGGCCTTTTGATAAGTTTTCTGGTCTTCAAAGTCGGTTTCTTGGGGTAGCTCCAGGCCAATCTGCTGGGCTAGTTCGGCTTGTTGTTCGCTGTATTGCATCTCCTGCCAGAAAATCTCACCAAACATGCGGCGTGCCTGGAAGGCATACGGCAGGTGAAATACCAGCCGATCCCATTGGGTGGCAATCTGTGCTTCACCTTCAGTTTGACGGCGATAGTGCGCTAGTGCCTCTTTAATCCGCTCCTGATAGCAGCGGTTGGAATAAGGACCATCAAACACCGGTGTATCCTTGTATAAGGTGATCTGAGCTTCGTTACTATCAAGGACTCCGTTTACCTCAATACCCTGTTGCAGTTGCTGGCTTAGTTTACCTATATCCACGTGGTTGCGGTTGGCCAGATGCAGGGCTTCTGAGATCAGATCCGCTTTTTGCACTTTACGGAGCGGCTTGTAGAAGTCGTATATGGCACGGGTACCTACACCCCAATCTGGATCAATCACCAGTAGGCGTGGATTTGCTTTTATCAGGCTGGCAATGGCGCCAGCTCCTTGCGTGTACTCTCCAGTGGAGCCCAGTTCGTATTTAGCGTTATCAGCTGCTACAATAATTCCAATTCTGCCAGTTTTGGCGCGTGCCCAGTCCAGCGTGTTTTGCAAGGCATCTACTGCTCCGATACAGGCGAAAGTCATATCTACCACATCGCAGTTCAAGAAGCAATCTTTACCGTATACGGGCTCAAAGTACGCCTGTAGCATCTGTAGCGCGTAAGTAGCGGTAGGTTTGGCACCGTCAATCGCACTTTCGGTACCCAGGTACAAACGACCAATCTTACTAGGGTCTAAATTGTTTTTCTCAATCAGTTCCCGCACCGCATTGGCCATCATGGTGGCAGCATCTTCTCCGGCATCCGGAACAGCCATGGCGCTCAGGCCAAGCCCTTTGTTGAGCTTTGCGTATTCGATATTACGCTCTTCCGCTAGGGTTTCAATAGGGAGATACAATTGCGGGAAGTAAGCCGCCATATCATCGATACCTACTGCTGCTGGGGTGAACTGTTCCATCTTTCGGATTGCTTGGTAACGCTAAAAATTTGAGAAGAAAAATTCAGCGTTGTTCTTAAAATTTAATACCAGTCGAATAATTAGTTTCTACCTGCCAAGCGAGCTGTTGAACAGGCAGGTTTGACGAAAACTTTATCGTCAAAATTAATAGCAATCCAACAGCAACTAAGCGATTGGGTTCACAAATATCGTCGAAGTAGGGTACGGAATTACGATTCCTAATTTCGGATTACTTCTTTTATCTATTTGTTAATCAGGTGCTTGTAAAGCGGTCCTCGTCCGACCTAATTCAGGTTTTGAATACGTACCCATGTGATGAGAGACTCAGAATATCTGGTGATTAATTGGCTCTCTAGCTAAAGGGAATAAAAAAATCCCGAACGCTCAAGAGCGTCCGGGACCGATGGTTTAATGCTCATCTGAAGCCAAAATCATTGGTGATTCAGATTGCTTAATTCTATTGTTTCACGAAGCGTTGTGGCTTGAGTTCGCCATCTACTTCAATGAGTAGGTAATACAAGCCTGGCGTCAGGTTGCTGATATCCAGTGCGTGCTGATCATTGTCTAAGTTGTTGATCAGGCGCAGCTGCTGGCCGGTAGCCGTCATCACGCGGATCGATTGCATCTCTGCACCAGAGCGTACGTTCAGCATTTCCGTTGCTGGATTCGGGAACAGGCGTACTTCGTTAACCTCCAGATCATCAAAGTTGGCCTCAAATTGTACGTCGTCAGCGTCCACCTCATTGTCTTCAATTACTACACCACCTTCTAGCTCGGTAGTAGTAACAATTGGTTCCCCACCTTCATTCAGTGAGCCGCTATTGGCAACAACGGTAACAGCGTCAATGTATACCCGGTCAGCGTTTGCACTGGCGTCACACTGGAAACGGATACGTGAGTTGCTGGCAAAGTTGTAACTGGCAGAGCTGATGGTAACGGTGGTGGTATAGAAGGTGTTATTGTTGAAATTCGTACCACTAGCCCATGCTGCAACTGTGCTCCAGCTAGAGCCATCGTAGAAACGCAACCAGAAGTCTTCACCCGTCTCCATGCTATTAGGATAGAAGAAGAAGGTGACGTCGATAGAGCCATAACTCGTAAGGTCAAGTACTGGAGAGGTCATGGCTGAAGCCGTACCTGAGTTGTCACGAATACGGATGGAGTAGTTACCCTCGTAGGAGCGAGAACCTGAGTAGCGGTAGCAATCAGAACCACCATCTTGCCAGCCATCCCAGCCAGTTTCGAAGTAAGAACCTAGAATCTCACCACCAGCAGGAGGACAAGCAGGGCAGCTGCTACCACCACAGTCAACACCAGTTTCGTCGCCGTTCTGGATGCCATCATCACAGGTAGGTCCACTGCTTTCGTTCAAGCAGAAGTTAGTGGTTTCGCTAGAGCCAAACGCACCACCAGATGCCAAAGTGCTACCACCGGAAGTAACGGTATAACTACCATTGCCATAGCTACAGCAGATACCATCACCGTAAGAATCGAAGATGGTGAAGTCATAACAACCATCTACCAAGCACTCTTCGATAACCACAGTCGAGCCATCTGGCTGCGAACCGTAAGTACCACCGCTAGCTACTACTGAACCACCAGAGTTGGTGATCTGCCAGCTGGTTTCTTCTGGGTAGTTGTCCAGGTTGATCGTAATGGTAACTTCATTGTCGGTACATGGAGTAGAGCAAGCAGGACAAACGCTACCACCACAGTCTACACCCGTTTCGTCGCCGTTCTGAATACCATCAGAACACGTTGGGCCACCACCACCGCAGTTTGCTGGTAGACAAGAAGCACCCGCAACAGTATTGCGGATCACATTACCTGGCTGAGGACCAAATCCCTGGGTAAAGTCAATTCCGGTAGCTACGTGGCAGTAGCTCATGATGGTACCACCGCTTGGGGGGCTACCTGGTAAGGCACAGCTTCCTTCCACGAAACCTGCACAACCGTCAATAGCAGTACCGTTACCATTCCAAACGCAGGCGTGCGTGTGGCGCGAACCAATCAAGTGACCCATCTCGTGGGTGATCACCATGATCGTGTAGGAGTAGTTAGGTACCGTGGCGTAAGTAGCGTCAATACTACTGAAACACTTAGAGTTGTCTGGGTTAGCGTTACAAATACCGGAGAAACCGGCGGCAACACCACCACTAGCCTGATAAGAAACCAGATGACTCAAGTCGCCGTTGAATGAACCAGTGTTAGATTGGTAAGAACTCAACATTGCGCCGGAGCTACTACCCGAATAAGGAGCGGGCGTATCCCAGGCCTTGATCTCTGAGATGCCCATTTCGAGGCTCTCATTAGCGTAAAGCGTGATCGACTCATTAAAGGCGCCGGTAATGTAGTTGGTAGCACCGGTTACGCCGCCTTTGTTGCTCACGATATCGTCATCAATTTCGATGTACACGCGGATACAATCACCGACTGCGCGGTCGTGACTAGGCTCGTATTCCAGCTCACTGGGGTGGTATACGCGGCCATCGTCAGGAGTACCACAGTCCAGTTCACGAGCACTCAAAAGCTCCCGGTCGTTGTAGATGACATGGGCATTGTTGGCCGCACCATCAATTTTACCAATGACGTAGGTGCCGTACTCCGTACTGACGATACCGTGAATTTCTTTGTCGAATACACTGATAGCTACAAGTGAAGTAGGATCTCCATTAAGGGTACCGTGATAGTAGAGGCCAGGTTCCCAGTCAATACTACGACCGCTGCTGGTGGTTAAAACGAAATCATCCTCGATGATTTTGCTTGGAATTAAGCTCACAGTCTGCATACCGAGTTCGGCCAGCGGGAAGCGCATTTCCAATACCTCCGGCTTTCTTTGTTGGAGGCTTTGAATGGCATCTTCGTCCAATGTGACGATTACCCCCGCAGTGAGCTCTGTTTCAGCAATGCCGGCGTCTTTAAGGTCCATGTCTATAGCCTGTACAAGCCTGTATGTTTGTACAGTGCCTTTATCCAGGGCCTTTTCTACACGTTGGGAAATAATGCCTTGCCCAAAGGAGAGGGCAGGGAGTAGCAGTAATGCTACTAGATAGTTAGCGATTTTCATACCAGAATGTTTAGATAGATAGAATGATGAATGCTTGAAAAAAAATATCGTCTAGGTACAGCTTTGGTCAACTCCAAATCTGTACATCATCAGCAAAACAAAAAAGTAAAATTTTGAGTGTTTTTACGCGCAGTCTCTCAATGTTAGGAGCAATATAGGGTTTTTATTTGTTTGTTTAGACATTGTATGCGCAATATATATGTTGGTGTATTTTCCGCACTAAGGGTTTAATATTCTATGGTTTAGCCAAATAAAAGAAGCCCCTTTGGTGATAAAACCAAAGGGGCTTCTTTATGGAATTTAGATATTTTAGAAGTTGATTCGCCCGTAGCGAATTCCATCTTCGTAGCGTACTACATAGGCATTAGCAAATAGCTTTCGCAGTTCGCCAAGCGCGTAAGTAGCCTCACTTTCATTGAAGTAAGGGCCCACCAAAACGCGAGTCAGGCTACGAGTAGGAATGTATTCCGTTACTACATTTCCATAATCCGGCAAGTTGGAAAATTTGGAGTTTCCTGGATCGTATTTCCCCAAGGCTGCTAACTGCACCCGGTAGTAGGTACCCTCAAAGCGGGGCGCGCTAGATTCGTACTCCAGATTATCCTTGCTCGATGTGCCGCGGGCTGTGTAACTTTCACCGATATCGCCTAGCGGAACGCCAGAATTAGTTGGTGGCAAGCCAGGGGCTGTAGTTGTAGTTTCTCCGGTGTCTGTTTCAACTTCTGACATCAAACCGCCGCCGTCAGTGGTGGTGCTAGGGTCAACTACAGTCCCGGTTTCTGCCTGTAGGAAGAGCGGTTGGCCGTAAGCCACGGTTGCTGGGTCATCCGTCGCGAATACGTAGCCAGCTGGTTGGTAGCCACTGCGCTGAATTTCTACCCGGAAGCGGCGATTGGGTAATAGTTCGAACAAATAACTGCCAGCGCTGAAATCCTTATTGATTAGAAGGTTTTCGCTGCCGTCATCAAAAATTTGGTAGAGCGATACCGAGATGTTGTTAAGTAAGCTACCGGTAGCCTGGTCGTATACATTCGCTTTGAGGGTGATTTGACGACCGCCTACGCTGAACTCAAAAATATCATCGTTACGGGTGTTGGTCTTTTCGCCTCCAAATACGCGATTACTCGCAAAGAAACCGCCAAAGCCGAAGGAATTGCGCACGTAACCGTAGTCGTTTGCTGCGGAGTTGAGTGGCATCCCCAGGTTCTCAGGTGTAGACCAGCTTACCTCGCCACCTTGCGATTTGAAGATATCCAAACCACCAATGGAAGGATGGCCATTAGAGGCGAAGTAAAGAACCCCCTCTTCCGAATTGTAGTAAGGTGTGATCTCGTCACCCAGGCTGTTTACACCCGGACCCAGGTTCACTGGGAAGGTATAGTCCATATTATCCACGCCCAAGTCACGGGTGACGTACCAGAGGTCTAGACCACCGCGTCCGCCCTCCCGGTTGGAGGCAAAATAGAGGTATTCCTGCCCATTAGTGTGGGCTACTGCTGGGTGCGTGGAGTTAACGCCTTTTACGTTGATGTAGTCTGGAAGGCGCTCTGGTGCCGTCCAGCCATTGGCCGAACGCTTGGTTACGTAGATCTCACAACGGGTGTTGAAGCCTTTCCAGCCACCGTCATTATTGCAGATGGTGAAATAAAAACGCTGATTGTCTGGCGACATGCTACCGTTGGCGTATTGGCCACCATCTACTACGGGAAATCCAGCCGGGTTGGCAGCTTTAGTCCAGTCACGACCTTGTCGTTGGGTCTCGTAGATGCGAGCCTGATCACCGGTGGTGGAAGTCAGCCAAATCATGTCTTCCGCAACGGGCATGGGGCCGAATTCATCACTGTCAGAGTTAATGGCAACACCAGGATGCAGAATCTCCATGCGGCGATCCAGATTAGCGCTGATGTCACGCGAGATGTCAATACCCTGTATCTCAACGCGAACAATGTCTTGCAAGATGGCGCGGTCCGGTCCGGTGTAGCTGTCGGCTACTTCTTGGAAGACGGTTCTAGCCTTATCGTATTGCCCATCCTGCTTCAGCGCACGAGCGTACTTTAGGGTAATGAGCGCATCGCTATTGAAGTTGGCCGGTACGTGTTGGTACGCCTCCGCCGCGTTGCGGTAATCACTGAGGCGGTAATAGTTTTCGGCGGCTTTGTAGATGAGGTCTTCCTTACTCTGCTTCTTTTCCCAAGCCATGCGAAAGTTTTCGGCGGCTGCGAAATAGTCGCCTTCTTTTTCAAGCTGTAAGGCCAATTTGCGGTGTTTTCTCCAGGACATCTCCTGGGCTTGTACGCTGCTTAGTGAAAAACTCAGCGCGATTAACAAGAGGCATAAGTTCCGAATATTCATAATTCCAGTGGGTTGTCGGTTCTCGATTTTATTCATACAGGAAAATTAAGTTTCGATTTTGGAGCTAATTCTGTGGGGCGTAACGATTCCGTTAGGCGGTACTACGGCTTTATGACGTCAACAAAATTCGAAAGTAATTTTTTGTATCAATAGGAATGTGTTAAGAACGATCATTTTTTGTTAAAAGTTGTTCGATCACGGGCGCAAAGTACTGGTGCTCTAGCGAAAGCACTTTCTGGGCAATGTTTTCTGCCGCTTCCCCCGAAATCAGTGGGCAGCTGGCCTGAAAAATGATCTGGCCTTCGTCGTACTCCTCGTTTACGTAGTGGATCGTCATACCACTCTCTGAATCACCCGCTTCCGATACGGCGCGGTGCACATTCATACCATACATACCTTTACCGCCGTATTTGGGCAGCAGGGCCGGATGAATGTTGACAATCCGCTGCGGAAAAGCCTTCACCAAGTAGGATGGAATGAGCCATAAGAACCCCGCCAAAACCACCATTTCGATAGTTGCTAACGCCTTCAGGATATCCTCCGTTTCGTAGAAACTGTTGCGCGAGATGACCAAAGTAGCCACGCCATTCTCGGCGGCCATTTCCAAAACGGGAGCAGATTTTCGGTTGGATACAACTAAGCTGACTTTAATGCTTGGATGATCAGCGAAGTACTCAATAATCTTGCGGGCATTGGAGCCCGTTCCCGAGGCAAAAATGGCAATCTGTTGCAACTGATAGGAGGAGTGTGATTGAATGCTGCAAGTTAACGAAAAATGGGCATTAGTGCTTGGAATACCCATTCCTCGCTGTGAACTTTTGCCCTATTACAGACAGATAACTAGCTCCCCCATGCGAAATAATCCATTATCTTGAGGCAAGTCCAGAGCGGTGTACAAGCGCGCAGCCTTCCACACCGCTCCGGTTTTTAACGCTCAATAGTTATGATTCGGAACAGCCTCTTCCTGAGCATGATGCTCTTGCTGCTATGCAGTGGCCGTACTTTTGCCCAGCAGCTCCTGCAGCAACCTGTACGTATACAGATAGAAAATGCCACACCGGTGGATGTGCTCAACTTTCTAGAACAAGAGTATGCCATCCCCTTCCTTTACAGTGCGAGAGATTTACCTCAGCAATCACAAGCTTACAACTTAGACAATGTAGCGATGGCTAAAGTACTGGACCAGCTTCTGGAGGGAAGTGAGTTGGCCTACATGAGCTATCGCAATCGTGCCATTGCCATTTTGCCTAAGGATAAAGTAGCGGAACTGGATAACTATCGCGAACAGTTCTACGCGGCATTGGATGGCCGGATACAGCAAGGTCGAGCGCCGGATGAAATCATCACTATCGGTACTGATAATCCTAATTCCGCTGGATCTTCTGCCAATATAGTAGGGCGTCTGGTTGATGCAACTACCGGCGAACCCATCATTGGGGCCACGATCTACTGGTCGGATTTAGAACTGGGCACTGCCACCGATAGCCGCGGAGTTTGGGAGTTAGATGTTCCAGTTGGCCAGCACGATCTCCAAATCCAGTACATCGGCTACGGTACCTTTAGTCGCCGCTTTGATATTCTTGGCGACGGTTTTCTGGACATTAAATTGCGCTCGGAGGCTACCGATCTAGAAACGGTAATCGTTTTGGCGGAGGCCAATGACGACAACGTCAGCAGCATCCAGGCAGGGCTCAGTACTTTTTCTGTGCGACGCATAGAAGAGTTGCCAGCCTTACTAGGTGAGGCAGACGTAGTACGCAGCGTGCTCACCAGCGCCGGAGTAACCTCCATCGGCGAAGGCTCTACAGGCTTCAATGTGCGTGGTGGAGCGGTGGACCAAAACCTGATTCTGCAAGGGGAAAGTGTGCTGTTTAACGCCTCTCATGCGTTAGGCTTTTACTCGACTATCAATCCTGAAGTTGTTCAGGATGTCTCTCTCTACAAAAGTATCCTTCCTGCTGAGTACGGCGGTCGCTTAGCATCTGTATTGGCGGTCGATCTGCGGCGGGGAAATCAGGAACAGCTGCGCATTGCGGGAGGCTTGGGGCCAGTTACGGCTAAACTCAGTGCCGAAGGCCCATTTGCCGAAGGGAAAGGCTCTTTCCTACTTGGTTTGAGAGCTGCTTCGGCCGATTGGGTGTTGCGACGTGTGAATGTGTTAGAGGTGAGCCGCAGCGAAGCTGCTTTTTTCGACGGTAACCTTTTGCTCCATTATGACCTTACGGAAAAAGATCAGTTGAGCCTCAGTCTTTATCAATCCAACGACGACTTTGTCTACAACCAGGAGTTTGGCTTCAACTTTGGCAATAGCTCTCTGGAAATGGGCTATACCCGACAAGTCAGGGAGGAGGTAACTTCAGAACTGAGCTTAGTGGCCAACCAACTGCGTGCTACCCGTTCTGAATTAGGTGGCGTGGGCAGTGGCGATTTAGAGACGGGCATTACCTATTATAAACTCAAACAACTAGTGCGCCGGCAAAACGATGAGTGGGGCTGGGTAGGTGGTGTAGAAGCCATTCTTTATCAGGTGCCAGGGCAGCAACAAACACCTACTGGAGCTACCTCTACGCTGCCCAGTTTAGAACTAGAGGATGAACGAGCATTCGAGGGAGCCCTATTTGGTGAGGTAAACTGGAGCCCGCTTGATGAGCTGTCTGTACAGGCCGGCTTGCGCCTAAATAGCTATCAATACCTGGGCGCACGCACCATACAGCTCTACGCCGAGGAAGGCGTTTACACTTTATCTAGCGTAGTGGGTACCAGAATTTTTGCCGCCGGCGATGTAGTGGAATCTTATCAAACCCTTGAGCCGCGTTTTTCGGCTCGTTACCAATTGGGGCCGGAGCAGTCGGTCCGTACCGGTTACAGTCGTACTTCCCAATTTGTCAACCAGGTGTTCAATACGGATACCCCCACGCCGCAGAGCCAGTTTCAGCTGAGTACTTCTTATATCAAGCCGTTCTTATCCCATAATTTCTCTTTGGGCTATTTCCGCAACTTCCGGAATAACCGCTGGGAAACTGCGGTGGAGGGCTTCTACCGGGCCATCAATCAGCTGTGGGATTACCGAGACTTTGCGGTGCTCAATCTGAATCCTAATCTGGAAACCGAGTTATTAGAAGGCCAGGGCCGGGCCTATGGTGTGGAGGCCAGCGTTAAGGGCCGTGGTTTGCGCTTTGATGGTCAATTAAGTTATACCTATTCCCGAACGGAGAGGGAGGTTCCCGGGATCAACCGAAGCGAGTGGTATCCCAGTAATTTTGACCAGCCACATAATGTCAATTTTGTACTTAAGTATCGTATTGATGAGCGACAGTCCTTAAATGTCAACTTTACTTTTGCCAGTGGCCGGCCAACTACGGCGCCCATCGTGAGCTATTCACCTAATGGCGGCGCCTTAACGATACCCGTATATACCCAAAGGAACCAGTTGCGTATTCCAGATTATCACCGATTGGATATCTCCTATAATATCGCCATGAACAAAAAGAAAGAGCGAGGCTTCAAAACCAGCTGGGATTTCACCATTTACAATGTTTACGGTAGGGACAACCCCTTCTCCGTATTCTACACCCAGCGGGTGAATCAAACGCGCGACTTTGTGGCTAATCGGTTGTCCGTCCTCGGCGCAATCTTCCCTTCTGTGAGTTTTAATTTCGAGTGGTTATGAGTAAAGTGAAAATATACCTGCTACTGTTGATCGGAGCTTTTGGCTGGAACAGCTGCCTGGATGAAATAGAAATTGCCCCTGCTGAGCGACCAGACTCCGGTTACGTGATACAAGGGGAGATTATAGCTGGTGAGCCTGTTACTGCGGAAGTAAGGGTGGAAGAGCTCTTCTTTTTTACCAGCAATATCAACCGCCCCGTAAAAGACGCACAGGTGCGGATAGTAGCGGAAGGTGGAGCCAGTGTTGCATTGAATCTCAATGCCGTTAGTTCTCTTTACGAGGCCACCCTTGATCCTGCAGATTTTCCGATGCCCGAGGGGAGTCGCTACCGGGTAGAGGTGAGCTTAAGCGATGGCAATGAAATTGTTTCTGAATGGGACGAAATCATGCCATTGGTACCAAAAGGTGATTTAAGTTGGAGATTTGTCAATATCGAAGTGGAAAGCGATTTAGGCATTTTGACTCAACGCCCCGGCCTAGCTTATTCCATTAATTCCCCTTTGCTTACTACGGCGGGTACCAAAGCACAGCTGCGCTGGGAATTTATTGATGCCTATCGAATTACGGACGATCTGGACTTCGTTTGCTACGTGGAAAATCAACACCGGGCCAGTCGGGTGTTCGTGCTAGATGGGACCACCGTAAGTAGTGATACCGTACAGAACTATCCGCTCTTCATCGATCAAATTGGTCGGAAACACATTGAAGGGTACTATTTGACGGCCTATCAGCAAGCACTGAGTCCGGAGTCGTTTAAATATTGGCAAGAGATTCAATTGCTACAGGAGCGCGAAGGCACCGTTTTTGATAACCCGGCGGGGCAGGTGCGTACCAACCTGCGCAATACGGTCGACTCTACCAGAATTGTGTACGGCTATTTTTCGGCCTACCAGCAGGATACGCTGCGCTTATTCTTATCGCGGGAGGAAATGGGCAATCTTACGCCGCATTGTCCGCGCCCTCCGACCAATCAACCGTTTCCACCCGTCACGATCTGCGACGGCTGTATTGATGCTGTCGGCTCTTCTTATAACAAGCCTTTCTACTGGGAAGAGTAGCTAGCTACGGTGGTTCAACTTAATTGCAAATCCATAATTACCTGCAATGAAAGAATTCTCTGGTTTACGACTGTTTTTGGGACTCCTACTGTTGGTATTGGTCAGTCAAGCAAGTATGGCACAGTTGGGGCGTGGCCTCCAACCCTCTTGGACACATTTAGATAAAGCCTTTTACCTGGCGGGAGAACCCCTGGGGTTCCAACTGTACCTGGCGCCGGAGTTCGCGGAAGAAGACATTTTGGTGCAATCCATCCTCTTTACAGCGAACGGAGAGGCCGTATTGTACAACTATTGGCCGCAAGCAGAGGTGCACGTACACGGACAGTTTCAATTGCCTCAAAGCCTACCAACGGGCTGGTATTACCTCTCCTTTCGAACCTGGGATGTGGAGCGCAAAACAGAGCGGGTGCTACATCAAGTCCCACTGGCGATCTACAATGACGAAGCAGAGATCGCCCCTGAGGAAGTCAGTCAACGTGAACCTACTCGTGAAACAGCAGAAGTACAAATTCCCGTAAAGGAGTTACAAATTCAAATTGGTACCCTACCGGAAAACCTCAGCCCTGGCGAAGCTACTAATCTTCAGATTCAAGTCACGGATCGTCGCGGCCGGCCGGTGGAGGCCACTTGTTCGGTGAGTATTACAGATTGGGAGTTGCTGAGTACGTCTTTGGCGATGGGCATGGATAACCTGCAGGCGAGCGATTCATTACTCGTCGTTACACCGGATCGACTAAGCGGTCGTTTTTTTTGGCAAGGTGGGTTAGTGGGAAATGATGGCCAATTACTTGCGGAGACCCCATTTAGGATCACCAATGCGGCTGATCGGCAAGAGCTGTCGACGGATGTGCGCGGCCGCTTTGTTTTTCAGTCCAGGCAGCAGTCAGCGCGAGAGTTGATCGTTACTGTGCCAGATGCGCAGGAGGCAAAGGTTCGTTTCCAGCCTGCGCCGGGTCGATTGGCGTTAGGGCGATTATTTTACTCACCAGCGGCATTTCGTTATCTAGAAATTAATCGCCAACGTAAGGCTATTTGGGAATCCCTAGGTCAGCATTCACCTGCGTCGATAGGACCAACTAATTTGGTGGAAAGCTCGGAAAGTCGGATTCCGCTGACCATGACACCTGAAGAAGGACAGCATGGTTGGAGAGATAATGATAGCTCCAGCTTTGGCGCAAGGCCTAGTCAATGGTATCCTGCGTTAACTACCGGAACGGATGGGGGATTGACCATCGATTTTGAGCCCAATTGGGAAGTCCGCGCCTATCGCATAGATGTGGTTGCTCAAGATGAAAATGGCCAGCGAGGCCGCACTACCGTCGTTTATCGGATGCCCACTGGAAAGTAGCGGCATGTAATACTGAGGTCAGTTCTCTAATCTACTTCTTCGTAATCGATATATTCATCGTCGTGGCTAGAGGCCTGTTGTTTTTGGCCTTCGTCGACGTGAGAATCGGAATGGTGTTCATTACCGTCGATGGCCGGTGTGGCAATGAAGAAGCGGTAGATGAAATAGATAAGTGCGCTGGTGATCAGGAGTTTAATCATAATGATACAACGTTTCGCGAGGATTGGAGGTTGCTGCTTTTACGGTAGTTTGAATCGCAGGGGCAAAATACGAGAAGATGGGGAGGGGTGCAAAATAGCCGCATAGTATTAAGTAATTTCAGACCTCCATCAGATTCATCTTGAAGTAGGGGGCATTAAAGGACTACTTCCCAATCCTTCGATAGAACTCATCCTGTGCGCTACGCTTTTCTCGCGAAGCTGTGGCCTTAGCTAGAAAAGCAGCTTTTAATTCGTCTTCCATTTGTGCACTCGCTAAATCCTCCTCTCTTAATTCGAACTCCTTCAATTTTGGTAATGCTAAAATCGTCTTAGGGAGCATTGCCCAAGTATTACCTGCAAGCTTGAGCGATTGAAGTTTTTGTAAGTTTTGTATGCCTGTTGGAATTTCGGTAAACTGATTATTCGAAAGGGATAAGTGTTCGAGGGTAGGTATTTGACAAATACTTTCAGGAAACGTCTTAACCTGTGAATTAAGAATGGTCAATCTTTTCAATTTTTGGCAATTAGAGATGGACGGGAAAGTGACCAAGCTAGCAAGCTGCAGTCTCAGGTGAGTTAGTTGACTTAGGTTTCCGATAGCTGATGGGAGGCTAGACAGTTCCTTTAAACCGCTTAAGTATAGATAGTCAAGCTGTGCTAGCTGTCCAAGCTTTTCGGAAATATGACTTAGTCCACCTCCAATAACGTGAAGTTGTCGTAGTGCTTTGAAATAGAATATTTCAGTGGGTAAGTCATAGCTGATTTGGCAGTTCTGTAGAATTATTTTCTTGACAACTTGTTTATCCAAGGCTTTGGCCACAAGATTTATAAATGACTCATTGGCTTCGGTAAAAAGAACTGTTTCTGGGCCTGTGATATCGACTTCACCTTGATGATATTTTGATTCATCACCAATCGCGTCATTCAAGTTGGTTAAATCAATGCCCAGTTGATGGAGCAGTGTGGAACTCGTTGACCGGTGAAATTTGGGCAGCACGCTCATTTGAAAGGCGTATTGTAGTTTGTTTTGATTGACATCTCGGTCATGCTTTTGATGATAGGTAGCTAAGCGACGACCAAGCTCTTCGGCGTGGACAAACTTTTTATACTTCCGTTTATAACTAGCGATATCTTTTGCCCCTAATTCTGATAAAACTTCTGCCGCTACTGCTGCCTGATAGGTAGATTGGTAATATTGATTTTTAGAATAAACCCAGGCTTTTGCTCGGTAGTAAGTGGATTGCCGTTCATCGGGCGTCCAGTTGGCATCTTGTTTTTTCTGAAGCTTATTGGCTAAGTCTTCCGCTTTTGCATGAGCCTGGTCATGTAGATTGGGAACTGCTTTCCTTAGTAAGAAGTGATGTACTGTTTCGAAATACAGCTTTATATCAGTTTTCCATTTGTCTAATGACTCCTGTTTATTCAAAGTAGCTGTTACAAAACCAGTGCTTGGTAGTTCACAGATACTCGCCAATTGCTCTGCTATAGCTATTAAGAACAATAAATCTTCGTTGGTGGCAGTGGTGTCCAATTGGGCAAGAATCTGCTTTAGACTATGAAAGGCACCATTGAAATGTCTTTGGAAGAGTTGATAAATAATTCCTCTCTTTTCACCGGAAAACTGTTGGGGTTTTAGAAAGTACTTCGAAGAAAATAGGGTCTCATCTCCCAGGAAATCAGGAACAATCAAAGCTGGTTTAGCAACTTTCAACAGTTTGGCTTCCTCTTCGGAAATGGGCACTTCTCGCATCTTCAAACGTATGCCTAGTTGCTGTGCTTCTAGTATTGGCCACACGTCTTTTAGATTTTTAGTTGCGGCTTCGGCATCCGTGTCTTTTTGTGTTAATGCACGGATGATTTGTTCTGCTTCAATTGATGCCTTAGATAATTTGCTACTACTCAATGCCTGTTTTACTTGTTCCAAGTAAGGGCGCACTGTTTTTTGATCTGATGTTGGTAGCTCTCCCAGTGCACTAGCATAGCGAATAAAAGGAGGCGTTTCTTTTTTATCTAATCTTATTAACTGGTCTAGCAGATGGATGGCAAATAGATAATTATCGGGACTTTCGGGTTGCTCCTTTAAGTAATCAAGAAGCTTAGACACTGCCGTGAGTTTTTCACCATTTAGTGTAGCCTGAAGCAAAGGTTGCCTAGCTAAAGAAATGTTGTTTTGGTTGGATAAGTAATAGACAGAAGGTAGATCGGAGGGAAGAGCAAAATTCAAACTAGTCATTTAGGGTACAGGTTTCCTTGAGGTTGTAAGTTATTCAAATTGTTTGTCGTTAACAACCGGGCGGATGGTTCACGCCATGGCTATCCAGATGCCTTTTGTAGAGACTAAGATTAAATATCTGGTATTCTTATTATGTGGGTAACGTTACTGCGCTTCCCTTGCTTCAGCAAGGCTGCCGGCAGCTTCATTGATTATCGGTTTAAGAGGCCTTGCGACCATAATATTTTCTTAATTTTGTGGTTTGTTTTAGAAACGACACCATATAGCTTATATGAAAGGTCTTTATCGCCTGACAGGTTGGTTGGTTTTTGCCATTACCGCCTTCGTCTATTTTCTCTCTGTAGAAAGAACGGGTAGTTTGTGGGATTGCGGAGAATTTATTCTAGGTGCCCACAAGTTGCAGGTGGTTCACCCGCCGGGTGCGCCCTTCTTCTTACTCGTTGGTCGTATGTTTACCTGGGTGGCTGAGTTGTTCAGCACTAACCCAGAGGATATAGCCTTTGCCGTCAATATGATGTCTGGCTTATGTTCGGCTATGGCCGCCGGGTTCATTAGCTGGGTAACCATTGATCTGAGCCGCTTGGCATTGGTAGGGCGTGAAGGTGAAACGGATACCGCCCAGGATTACGCTATTGCCGGAGGAGGTTTAGTAGCCGGTCTGGCTACTGCTTTTGCCACTTCTATTTGGTTTTCTGCGGTGGAAGGCGAGGTATACGCGATGTCTACCATGTTTACGGCGCTCACCCTTTGGGCTATCGTACGTTGGTATGTGCTGCCCGACAAACCGGAGAGTGACCGTTGGTTACTGTTTGCTGTTTACTCTGCGGGCTTGTCTATTGGCGTGCACTTGTTGAGTATGCTGACGTTTCCAGCGCTTGCCCTTTTCTACTACTTCAAGAAGTACAAGGAGCATAGCTTCTTAGGCATGGCTGCCGCGGCCGGGTCAGGTGTTGCCGCTATCGTAATCATACAGAAACTCATCATTGTAGGTATTCCTACGCTGTGGACCAGTATGGAGCTGTTGATGGTAAATGATTTTGGTTTGCCACCGCACTCCGGCATTATTCCTACTCTGCTGATCGTTGGAACCATTCTATTCTTTGGCTTCCGTTTCGCGCACCAGCGCAAGCAGGCCATGTTGCAGCAGTTGTTCGTGGGCTTGACCCTGGTAATTATTGCGTTTAGCACCATCGGTGTGGTAGTGATTCGTGCCAATGCGGCTACTCCCGTGAATATGAATAACCCGAGTGACGCCATGCGCCTTTTGCCGTACCTCAACCGTGAGCAATACGGTGAGCGCCCACTCCTCCGCGGACCGGACTTTGATGTAGATCCCAATTCCCGCACCACGGATGTAACCGACCGTTATGGTTTAGTTGGTGATCGCTACGAAAAGACCGATTACAAGATATCAGTAGAATATCCTTCCCGTTCCAAGCGCCTGTTCCCTCGGATGGGGGATAACACCCTGGGCCGCCCAAGACTGTACAAGCAGTGGTTGGGCCTGGATCCAGATAAAGGCATGCCGGCCGGACGCCCAAGTGCGGGAGATAACTTATCCTTCTTTGTTAACTACCAGTTGGGTTGGATGTACTGGCGCTACTTCATGTGGAACTTCTCTGGTCGCCAGAATGGCCAGCAAGGTTTCTACAGTTGGGACGAAAGTGCCGGTAACTGGATCACTGGAATCGGCTTCCTGGATGCTATGCGTTTAGGTAACCAGGATGCACTTCCTGATAAAATGAAGAACGACCCTTCACGGAATGTGTACTACATGTTGCCCTTCCTCTTTGGTTTACTGGGCTTGTTCTGGCACTCCTCTAAACGACCCAACGACTTTATGGGGCTACTGGCCCTCTTCATAATAACCGGCATTGGTATTATCGTCTATTCCAATCAGCCGCCGAACGAACCCCGCGAACGGGACTATGTACTGGCGGGCTCCATATTTACGTACTGTATTTGGATCGGGATGGCCGTACCAGCCTTGTTCCAGACATTGGTGAGCAGATTAGGTTCGAGCCGTATGGTAAGTGCTGTTGGAGCAGGAGCTTTAGTTTTGATCGCTCCATTGCTGATGGGCTTCCAAAACTTTGACGATCACAGTCGTGCGGATCATAGCGGTGCACGTGACTACGCCAGTAACTTCCTTAACTCACTGGAAAAAGACGCCATCATCTTCACCTACGGTGATAATGATACTTATCCACTCTGGTACGCCCAGGAGGTGGAGAATATCCGTACGGATGTACGCGTGGTCAACTTGAGTTTGATTGCAGTAGACTGGTATATTGATCTGCTACGTCGTAAAGTCAACGACTCTGATCCCATCAAGATGACAATCCCACGGGAGCAGTTGCGTGGTAAGTTGCGTAACCAGGTTTTATACTTTAACCAGAGTGGCCAGGACCGTCCTATGTCTCTACAGAACTTCATCCGTTTCGTTGGTGAAGATAATCCACTCTCTAGCCAGAGTGGCCGGGTGATTGAGGCACACTATCCTACTAAACGGGTAGTAATTCCAGTTGATAAGCAGGAAGTACTGCGCAAAGGGGTAGTCAGTGAAGCGGATACGGCTAAGATTGTACCGGGAATTCCAGTAAGGGTAAGCGACACCCAATTGTTGAAGGATGAAATTGCCATCCTGGACATTATCGCTTCTAACCTTTGGGACCGCCCAATCTACTTTGCGGTAACCGCGCGTATGGAGAAACTTTTCGGAATGCAAGACTACATGCAGCTGGAGGGACTTGCATTGCGTTTAGTACCCATTAAGTCGGAAAGTGAAACCAATGTTTATGGCTTGCTTGGTAGCGGCCGGGTAAATACCAATGCCCTGTTTGATAACGTCACCGAGAAATGGCGCTGGGGTAACTTTGACCAAGAAGATACTTACGTAGCTCATAGTTATGGACCCAGTGTACAAAGCATGCAGTTTGCTATGCAACGTGGTGCACTGGCCTTGCTAGAGGAAGGAGACCGTGACCGAGCAGTAGCTTTGGTGGACGAATACTTTGATGCCTTCCCGGATATGAACTTCGAGTACAATATCCACGCCGCTTATATGCTTGGCATCTATTCGCAGGCTGATGCTTACGATAAGGCCAAGCCGCATATGCAGATCCTCGCGCGCAACATTGAGCAGCGTCTTGACTACTTCATGTCATTGGATGACGGAGTGCTACAGCGTAGCTACGGAACTGACTTCCAGGCTTCCATTGCGGTAGCAGATCGTCTGGTGGCTTACGCTACTCTTGCGGGTGACACGGATTATGTAAATGAGTTGCGTTCTGTCTTCGGCAGTTTCTTGCAGCCAGAAGTGCCCCAGCAGATACCTGGCGGTGCACTGGATGGGCCAGCTCAGCCTTCGAGTCCTACCTTACCTCCAGGAGCAGCATCACCTCCGGCCCAAGGGCAAGGCACAGATGCCCCTGTCCAACAGGGCAGCAACGAGTAGAATTACAGGTTCACTGTAATAACTCTTCAGTTCCCAGACACGCAAGTGTTTGGGAACTGTTGTTTTGGGTCATATTTAATAAACCAAGCATGCCATCCATTCAGCTGTACGACCACATTCAGGAAGCAGTAACTTTTCTGAAAGCGAAAACTAATCTGGAGCCACGCTACGGCTTAATTTTGGGGACAGGCCTCAGCGGCTTGGCAGACGAAATTGAAGTAGGGGTAGAAATTCCCTATGCCGAAATTCCTCATTTTCCGGTCTCAACTGTTGAAAGTCACCGGGGGAAGCTAATCATTGGGCATCTTGCGGGTGTTCCCATTATTGCGATGGCCGGGCGCTTTCATTACTACGAAGGCTACAGCATGGAAGAGGTGACCTTTCCCGTGCGCGTTATGAAGTTTATGGGTGTTGAACGGCTAATCATTTCTAATGCATCAGGCAGTGTTAATCCGGCTATTGAGGCGGGTGATATTGTTTTTGTTCGAGATCATATCAACCACATGGGGGCTAATCCGCTGCGTGGTCATAATGACGAACGTTTGGGTCCTCGGTTCCCAGATATGCTACATACCTACGATCGTAAGTTAAATGCCCAGGCCTTGGCACTAGCAAAGCAGCGTGGTATTCCGGCTCACGAAGGCGTATACTTGGGCTTGCCAGGACCCAACCTGGAGACACCAGCCGAATACGAGTTTTTCCACCGTGCCGGAGCTGATATCATTGGCATGTCTACGGTGCCCGAGGTGCTGGTGGCGCAACACATGAGCCTTTCCGTTTTCGTTGTTTCAGTAGTGTCTAATAAATGCTACCCGATAGAAGAAATTCAGGAAACCACAGTAGAGTCAGTTATTGCTATGGTAGGGCGGGTAGCGCCAAATGTGCAGGCGCTGGTGAAGGATTTGATTTTGAGTTGGACTTAGTTTAACTTAATCTGCTGTTGCGTTTAGATAGCGGCATCTGGGATGAAAGGACCAGATGCCGCTATTTACTTTTCTCGTTAATGCTTCAACAGCTTCACCGTCGAATACGAAGCATCTCTACGGACGTGTAACCAGTATACGCCGACTGGCATACCATCTTTGAGGTCGAGCGTTACCTGTTCAACACCCGAAGGAACAATTTGCTGTTGCACTACTTCGCCTAGGGCAGAGTAAATGACGAGATTCGCCGCTTGGCTGCTGTTCGGGATTTGTACGGTAAATTCGCCCCTTGTAGGGTTCGGGTACACCTGGAGTGGTAGTGCATCCCAGCCATTCTCCTCGGTGCTGGACACCATAACTACATCAATATCAGTTTGGGCGATATTCGAAATGCGTTCTGGAAAGCCGCCTCCGGTAGGGACGAGCAGCGTCTGGTACTGATAAGCATCCTGAGCAATAGGAACACTAGGCGGGATGAATAATCTTACAGTAAGATCATTTTGACCAAGCTGAGCCGCTTGTCTAAACTCCTGAAAGACCGTAAAGGGCTGTTGATCCAGCTGAAACCAAACTACTATTTCCTGGTTTTCTACAGCACTGTAAGACACATTGACATCAACCGAATCTCCGGGGCTCACACTTTCTGGCCCTAGGCTTGAAATAATCAATTGGCTGTCGTCTCCTAAAACAGTAACCTGGTTTTGGATGAGCGTGGAAAAGCTATTGTCAACACCTTCTCCATCGGGAGCAATGAATGCCAGATAGCGATACCCAAAAGTGGCCGGCGTTACGCCCATCGGGATTTCTACATCCACATCAATGGTTCCGGCACCAGCACTTACATCGGTAACCACTTGAGTGTAGACGGTGAAGGGATCGGAATCCAATTGAAACCAAACGACGACATCCTGATCGTCACTGGCCAGGTAGTTAACACTAACTGTAACCTCGTCACCAGGAAAGGCCGCTGGAGGGCCATTAACGGATAGGATAGCAGGCTCTAGGCTGCCCATTCCTCCGCAATTGGCTGGCGCACCATCTCCCGGATTTAATGGGCCAAAGCCAAAGTCATCCTCATCTGGCAAGGACATAATCGCTGCCGCAACACCATCGTAAGCCGGCTTGGTGGAATAGTCATCTCCTTCTACAATTACGGCATCCTGACAGCCATCAAAAGGTGGCGTGTTGATCAGCGTAATCCAGTTGTCCTCGTCACGAAGGCCCCATAACAGGACTTCGTGGCAATTGGTTTGGGACAGCGCCATCTCGCAATACGCCTGAAAAGCTACTTCCTGGAAAGCCTCATCACGATCATTGTTGCAAATGCGGATGTCTAGCTCAGTAATAGCCACCTCAAGATCAGCCAAAGCTAGGTCGGCTATGGATTGCTCGATGGCATCTATATAGCCCTGGTTGATTTCCCCAGCAGGGTTCACCATCTGCGATAGCAGCAGGTGAGACTGGAATCCAACACCATCAATGGGTGCTCCACAGTCCTTCAGCGCTTTGGCTTGATCACGCATGAAGCGATTCTTTGAAGCTGGAGAATGATCAAAGGGTTCTATGCCGTAATCGTTGATGTGCAAGCGCGCTTCGGGTTGTGCTTCTCTAGCCCAAACGAAGAGCATTTTGATATAATTTTCGTAGGTAGCCTCCCCCCAGTCGGTCATGCTGCCATCATTGGCTCGGCGGTACCAGGTGCCTTGTCGCCATATCCGTTGGCCATTGGGTGACTCATCTGATATGGCTTCGTTAATTACGTCCCATTCGTCGACTCTGTCGCCACAGATTTGTCCCAGTGCAAGGATGTATTTTCTGGAAAAATCGAAGACTTGTTGTCCGGTCCAAGTTGGACCTACTAGGTTAAGCCAGTTCGGTGCTTGATTAAACCAGATCATCGCGTGGCCTCGCTTACGAAGATCCGCCCAGTCCGGATTGCTTAAAAAGGCTTCGATGTTATCCTCGGTAAGGGTGGCCCGCAGTTCTTCCACCGTTAGATTGTGGATGTCTGCTGGTTCAGTAGATGGCAATACAAAGGACATCTTCATGTAGTTCTCCAGTACCACTGCATTGTACTCATCCCGCAAGTGTGGATCCGCTAATCCGCCTCTGAAATTGGCGGGGTCATCAAGGTGCTGATTACTGATAAGATTACCGATGTAAATCTTCTTGGGACCGGCCAACTCTTGTAAACTGCTTTGTGCGTAAAGTGGGGCACCAATAAAAGATAGAAGAAGAATGAGGGATGAAATTGCTTTTGTGGTAGTCATGAGTTTAGTGGTAAGATTACCTTCAAGCGCGTTGAGTGAGATTCCACGCAATGGGGTTTCTTCGTGCATTATGCCTTAGGTTTTAGACAGCAATAACAGGAATTATACCTGCTGCTGAAAGATGTTTATTTAGCAAAATAACTAGGTCTCAAATATAAATAAGTAAAGTATCGACTGGGTTGTAACCCTATGATAAATTGGTCTTTGTGTCGTGTTATAAGACAAAAAAATTCCCGTACAGATTTAAAATCCATACGGGAATATTCGAAGCTAATGTTCTTCGAAAGGAACAGTGCTAGAACCGGAATCCAACCGATGCCTGGATCGAGATATTCCGGTCTTGATCGTCCCGCGTTACGTACTGGTTAGTATTCGTAAGTGCGACCTGGCTCACGTCTTGGCCTTCGTTGGTAATATCGGTTAAGCCGTAGTTGGCACGGACACCTACGTAGAGACCCCGGTTCAAGAAAAAGGCTACTCCTGCATTCAGGCCAAGGTCAATCGTACGGAACTTGTTTTCATCATTATCCGCTGCTTCGTAGTAAGCGTCGATGTTAGATGGTTGAATGATATCTGGGATGGTATTCAGTGTCACTGGAGCACCTTGGATGACGGCCGCAAGGCCCTGCTCATCACTGTAATAGGCGTGCTCTACACCTGTTGTGAACTCAGCAACGGGGCTGCCTGCTTGAGTGGTGCCAGAGAAGGTGATGCCACCACTGCCGGTGCTACCTACCAGGATACCTGCGTTAACGCCAGCCTCTAATTCTATTGGACCAATTTTGTAGTAAACCAATACCGGAAAATCCAGGTAAGAGTTGGCAATGCTAATATCGCTTCGGCGATTACCTTCCGCATAAATTGGGGTGCCAGTACTGCTGCGGTAAAAGGTGAAATAGGAAGGCCCATCGTAACTATATTGGGTACCTTTCTGGCTGTACATGAGTTCGGCTTTGATACCAAACAAATCAGTTACGGAGTACACAAAGGAAGCACCAATGTGGAAGCCGGTATTGGTGCCAAAAACTTCATCCGCACTTTCTTCGTCGCCAATGATGTTGTTAAAGTTAAGCCCCGCTTTGAATCCGCCAGAAAATTCGCCTTGAGCAAAGGCCATTCCAACGCTACTAAGGAGTATGAAAAATAGTGTAGAATACCGCATAAGTTAGTTCGATTGTGGAAGAGGGCGCAAAGATACGCCGGACTAAGGACATTACGAATTATAGAACCTTCCGCAGTATGATTCGGTTGGTTAGGACATCACCTTTTTCTTTAAATCCTACTACGTTAAATCCGCGCTTGAGCGCAAAGAGTAGCATGTTTTTATGCTGGTTACGCGTCTTAAAAGTGACTGATTTATAGCCCTGCTGGCGTGCCCATTCTTCTTGCTTTTCGGCCAGGCGCAGCGCAATGCTACGGCGCCTATAACTGGGCAAAATAGCCCCCATCCAAGAGTAGAAGTGTCCGTCGCGCTCGTAGCCAACTTTAAATCCTATTGGTCGATCACCATCAAAGGCAACTAAAATAAGGTGGGGTACGCCATTGAGTCGTTTCTCGTATTCTGCTGCTGCCGGTGGATTGATAAATTCTGGAATACGCTTAGAAGTTGCCACGACTGTAGCAATGTCAGAAACTTTGATAATAGGGTTGGCCATGTTTATTTTACGTGGTACACTCAAAGGTAGTGCTTATTGTTGTAAGCAGCCCTTTAAAAAAGACCTGATATCTGCACTGAGTTGCGTTAGTTCCTTTTGGCGAGTATACATCATATGGCCCCCTTCGTAGTAGCGCATTTGTACTCGGTCCATTAGTATGCCATGGCGATGGAAAGTGTACTCAGCGTCGAAAAATGGGGTAACTAGATCGTAATAACCATTGGCCACCATGACCTGCATTTCCTGATTAGTACGCATGGCCCAGCTCAGGTGTGGCGCTACATTCACATAGGAAGGCTCCCAGCCTTCGTCTTCCGGTACCGGGCGCCACTTCCATTGCGGGTAAAGGGAGCGGTTGGAGGTGAGGTAAGGACGATCCATTTCGACCTTTAGGGTTTGACTAAAATGCTGCTGCATAGCTGCGGTGTACGCACTGGAGATAGCAGCGCTGGCCGCGTCACTATGACTGGGCTGGTCGGCAGTTTGATCGTATTCTTCGAGGGCATATCGGCTGTCTAAGCCACCCAGCGTCAGGCCTTCGTTGCGGAGGAGTTCCTTGCGGAAGCGTCGTGCCCCTACGCGTAGGTTAGAACGGAGGATATAGCTCTCATTTAAGCCCGTGAAATAGGCCAATCGACCGGCAATTGTTTGTCGATCCGCTTCGCTAAGCGTACTGCCTCTGAGCAGGGCCGGAGCATATTCATCGTAAGTAAATTGACGTGCTTCTTCTACAAAGGCTTCTAGGGTTTTGTCCGTACCAACTTTTTTGTGATACCAAGCGGTGGCTGCCATGGTAGGAAGGTAGGTGAGATAGGCAATAAAGTTATCGAGTTCTGGGGTAGAACCCGTGTAATCCAGCGCCTGCGAAATGAGCACGAGTCCATTCAGCGCCATATCCTGTCCACCACCGTGTAAGGCCCGAGCTACACCGGCAGCGCGGGTAGTGCCAAAGCTTTCACCCGCGATGAATTTAGGGGCATTCCAGCGTTGGTGTTTAGCCACCCAAAGGCGAATAAATTGAGCAATAGACGCAGCGTCCTCGTTCAGTCCCCAGTAGTCACTTTCTTTACCATCTTCAAGCACCACGCTATAACCAGTTCCGACAGGATCGATAAAGACGAGATCGACCAAGTCCAGTAAATTGTCAGGGTTGTTGATGAGCGGGTAGGGTGGTGCGCCGTCGTCTTCATCGGCTTCACTGGCTACTTGTACCAGTTTAGGGCCAAAAAGTCCCATGTGTAGCCAAACACTAGCTGAGCCCGGCCCACCATTGAAGACAAACATCACCGGACGACTACTTGGCTGCCCTACTCCGCTTAATAGGTAGCTAGTTGACCATATACTGGCCGCCGGCTGTCCTTCCTCGTTGGTAAGAATGGTTTCTTCTGCTACCGCTGTAAAGCCACGCATGACTTTGCCAATGGAGATGCGATGCTGGGTGACAAAGCGTTTGGGCTCATCCATTTGAGCATTAACTGTGGTAGCTAGACTCCAACCAAAAATTAACAGTAAAGCAAAGGGAAGGATACGCATAATCTAGAGGTCTTTAAAATGATCATTTCGGGCTAGGCTTGCTCGCCGCCCTCTGGTCCGTAGAAGAAGACCCACACTACAAAATCATCGGTAAAGTCTTCAAAACGGTGCTCAATTCCCGCTTTGGCGAAAAGAAAATCTCCGGCTTTAAAAGGCATCCGATCTCCATCGAGAAAGAAGGTGCCGCTGCCGGCAATTACAACATAAATTTCGTCGCGGCTATGCGGTTGCTGGAGGTCTACTTTGTCCGGTTGATAGATTTCCACCGCTAGGCTTCCGTGGGTGAATAACTCAAGAAATGGGCTCTCCTGGTTTTGAAGGCGAGCCATGGCGTCAGCAACAGTTATTTGCATAATTTTTGAATCAGTTTATCGCTTTACAACGATCCTGTAACCACTTCCGTTCCGCTTCTTGTTCGAGGAGCGGTGAGAGCTCATCCCAGACCTTTTGATGGTACGTATTCAACCACTCTTTCTCAGTGCTAGTAAGTAAGCTAAAATCCATTAAGGACTGGTCGATTGGAAAGAGGGTGAGTTCTTCAAAACCGTAGAATTGTCCGTAGTCGGTTTTTTCTTGCGCTACACAAAGAATCAGGTTTTCGATGCGGATACCGTAGTCGTCGGTGCGGTAGAAACCGGGCTCATTGGAAGTAACCATACCGGGCTCGAAAGCTGTACGTCCCCTACTGGTGACGGCACTAGTGGCGAATCCTTGTGGCCCTTCGTGCACATTGAGGAAGAAACCAACCCCATGACCGGTACCATGGCCATAATTAAGACCATCTTGCCAGAGGTATTGGCGAGCCAAAGTATCCAACTGGGCGCCTCCGGTCCCTTTCGGGAACTTGGCACGGCTCAGGGCAATCATACCCTTCAATACCAGGGTGAAGTGGCGCTTCTGTTCATCCGTTGGGTCACCCAAGGCAACTGTACGGGTAATGTCGGTTGTGCCGTCCATGTATTGTCCGCCGCTATCCAATAACAAAATGCCTTCGGCTTGTAGGGTGGCGCAAGTGTCGGGTTCGGCGCGGTAGTGTACGATAGCGCCGTTGCCCTGATAGCCTACAATAGCCCCAAAGCTTTCTCCGTGGTAAGCAGCTTGCTCTGCCCGAAATTGGGCCAGGTGTTCGCTCACTTCTACTTCGCTCACACCTCGTTGCTCCAGTTCTGCTTCTAGCCAGCGGAAGAGTCGTAGAAGTGCTACTCCATCCTTGCGCATGACCTGGCGGTAGTGCTTGATTTCGGTTTCGTTCTTGATGGTCTTTAGGGCGGTAACTGGGCTATCTGCTTCCTTTACATCTTTGCCCGCCAGCAGTTCAAAATGGTAGAAGCTGATGCCCGCGGGATCCACTGCTAAGCTCTGGGAGGCTGGATAATTCTGTAGGGCACCGTCAATGGCATCGTAGCCCATAATGTGGACGCCCGCTGCGGCCATAGCGCGGCGGAGTGATTCGTCTACTCTATCTTCCCCTACAAACCAACGTGCACCTTCGCGATCCACGATCAAATAGCTGATGCAAACGGGATTATAGTCCACATCACTGGCCCGGATATTTAGGGTCCAGGCAATATCATCCAGTGCGGTTAACAGAATGGCATTAGCTTGTTGTGTTTCTAGCCAAGCTCTAATTTGACCCAGCTTTTCCTCTCGACTGATACCAGCATAAGCAACGGGGAAATCGAAAATTTCGCTTTTGGGCATTCCTGGGCGATTAGCCCAAATTTTACCGGGTAGATCATACCTTGCTTCTAGGTGGATACCACGCGTTTGCAGTTTGCTCCGCAGCATGCGGGCCTGACTAAGCGAAACTACTCGACCGTCAAATCCTAAATGGTCGCCTGATTGCAGGGTGTTAGCCAGCCATTCTACGTGTTCGGGAGCATGAGGTACACGCTGCTTCTGTAGCTCCACTCCGGTATTGGCCAGTTGAGCTTTAGCTTGAATAAAGTAACGAGAGTCGGTCCATATCCCCGCTGCTGAGTCTGTTACGATGAGGGTTCCCGCTGAGCCAGTAAAGCCGGAGAGCCAGGCACGAGTATCCCAGCGTGGAGCTACGTATTCGCTCTGGTGTGGGTCGCTGCTAGGAATCAAGTAAGCCGCCAGTTGATGCTGCTGCATGGCGGAACGGAGGGCACGTAGTTTGTCGGGGATGCTGGTCATGAAACACTTGGTTTTTACCTTGCTTAGGAAAGACTTAAATGTAGTGAACTTTGTGCAGAAGGCGACGGTATACCGAGGTCGAAGAGGTTTGAATACTCAAACCTTCTACGCCTCGAGTATATACTCGCAAGAAGTGGTTTGGCTTAGCCAAAATACTTCGTTAGCGGTATAGGATGAATTTAATGCAAGCGTAAAGCATTAAGACTGAACTACATTCAACAAAAATCGTTCCATTTTTTAAACAAAACTTGCGCGCAGTCGTAAACAAGTGTAATTTTAGTCATCCTATGTAAGGGGAATAGTACCCGTAAGAAAACCGTAATGCTCAAACAGACGATCAGTCAAAAACTGCTACAAAAGCTGTCGCCGCAGCAGATTCAGCTCATGAAGCTACTGCAGGTGCCGACGGTCAGTTTAGAGCAGCGGATCAAAGAAGAACTAGAGGCGAATCCAGCCCTAGAGGAAGGGATAGATCAGGAAGATAATCTTGTTGATAGTGGGAATGAAGGTGAGAATGAGGGTGAAGAAGCATTTGAATTAGATGAATATCTGCAGGATTACATTGATGATGACCCTTCTTCCTACAAGTTGCGCGCAGATAACTATGGTCCAGACGAAGAGGACAAACAAGTTCCCTTAGCCGTTCAGGATAGTTTTCACGAGTATTTAGAACAACAATTAGGCCTTCTTCGCTTAGACAGTGAAGAAGAGTACACGATTGCGCTGCAAATTATTGGCAGTATCGACGAAGATGGCTACCTCCGACGTAGCCCCAGCGCAATTTTGGATGATTTGATGTTCTCGCAAAATATTTTCACCGACGAGCAGAAGATCAATGGCCTCTTGGAAAGGATTCAACGTTTTGAACCTGCGGGAGTAGGTGCAAGTGATCTTCAGGAGTGCTTACTACTGCAGCTAGCGCTAAAGCTGGAGGAGGAAAGCGAGTTGGATGATGAGGAATTGCTTAACCTAAAGCGAGCCCGCTACATTCTGCAGCGCTATTTTGATGCTTTTACCAAGAAGCACTACGATAAACTACAGAAACAGCTCGACCTCAGTCAGGAAGAACTACGGGATGCCATTGGTGAAATACTGAAACTTAATCCTAAACCAGCTAGTGGCTACAGCAGCGGTAATCAGCGTTCGACACAGTATGTTACGCCTGACTTCTTTATCTACACCCGGGAAGGCGAATTAGAGTTGGAACTCAACGCTCGCAATGCACCCGATCTACGCGTCAGTGATCAGTACCGCGATATGCTGAAATCCTACCGGAATAGTAGCAAACAAGGCAAGAGCAATCGGGAGCAGAAAGAAGCCGTGGTCTTCATCAAGCAAAAAATTGATTCGGCCAAGTGGTTCATTGATGCTATCCGCCAGCGCCAGCAGACGATGTACAACACCATGTACACCATCATGCAGTACCAGTACGACTTTTTCCGTACGGGTGATATGAAGCGCCTCAAGCCAATGATCCTAAAGGATATTGCCGATATTACTGGATTGGATATTTCTACTATTTCCCGGGTGGCCAACAGCAAGTTTGTACAAACCGAGTTTGGCACCTTCCGCCTGAAGGAATTCTTCTCCGAAAGCCTCAGTACCACTGACGGCGAGGATGTATCTACCACCGAAGTCAAAAATGTCCTCAAAGACATCATCGACGACGAAAACAAAACCAAGCCGCTCAGTGACCAAAAGCTCATGGATATCCTGCGCGAAAAGGGTTACGATATTGCCCGCCGTACCGTGGCTAAGTACCGGGAACAGCTGGGTATTCCGGTGGCGCGTTTGCGTAAGGAATTGTAATGTTTTTATTTCGACGCGATGGATCACCCCGCTACGAATTTATATTTTATCTGTTCTCCATGTGTCTCCCGTCACATGGAATAAATTAAACTAACTTTTTCCGATCTTGGGCTGAAACTTCCCACCCATGCCAGCCAAGTTACATTACGAAGCAGATGTTATCATTGTCGGAGCCGGAATTGCCGGTATTATTACTGCCGTAGAACTACTAGAGGCAGGCAAACGCGTACTCCTCATTGACCGGGACGTGGAAGAACAACTGGGCGGCCTTGCCAAATGGGCGTTCGGGGGAATGTTCTTTGTAGATACCAAGCACCAGCGCCGTAACGGCATCAAGGACAGTATTGATCTGGCCATGCGCGATTGGTTTGCTTTCGCCGACTTTACAGAAGAAGAATACTGGGGCAAAAAATGGGCAGAGCAATACATCCACCTCTGTACCGATCAAGGTTACCATTGGTTACGCCGCAAGGGCATCGATTTTTTTCGGGTATTGAACTGGGCGGAGCGTGGCCTGAATAATGATGGTAATAGTGTACCCCGCTTTCATATGGTTTGGGGCACGGGCTGGGAACTCACGCAAGTATTTAACCGTCAGCTGCGGGGTCATAAGAACGTTCAATTAGTGGATATCAAATACGAACACCGGGTAACAGAACTCTTAGGTAACAAGGATGGAGTAAGCGGTGTGCGTGGGGTATTAGAAGGGAGCGACGAAGAGTTTATCGCCAGTGGAGAAATTGTGGTGGTAGCAACGGGGGGAATAAACGGCAATATTCAAAAGATCAAAGAGAATTGGTATCCGAGTTGGGGCACGCCTCCAAAGGTAATTCTGAACGGGGCACACAAATACGCACTTGGGGATTTGCACGATGCTACCACGGCCATTAAGGGTAGCGTTGTCAACTTAGATAAGCAGTGGAATTATGCGGCAGGAATCCGTCATTATTCACCGCGCAAACAAGATTATGGCCTGAGTCTGGTGCCCTGCAAAACGGCCTTGTGGCTGAACTACCGAGGTGAACGCATGGGCCCAGAGCCGCTCATTACGGCATACGATACCCGCTACCTGGTGGAGCGTATTTGTCAGGAAGACCAGAAGTATTCCTGGCAAGTGCTGAACTATAAGATCATGCTCAAGGAGTTTGCGATCTCTGGCTCTGAGCATAACCCTGCCTTCAGGGACAAGAAGTTCTTCCAAGTACTGAAAACAGTGCTGTTAGGGAATAAGCCATTGGTGAGTAAAGTGATCAACGATTGCGAAGATGTAGTTGTAGCTGATACACTCGAAGAGCTGGTGGAAAAAATGAATGCCCTGCAAGGCACAAACGATGTGCAACTCTCCGCGGTTCGCGAAGCAGTGGGAAGTTACGATCGCAGTATTACACAAGGCCCTCCCTACGCCGATAAGCAGCAACAGCGTATCCATCACGCCCGCAAATGGCGTGGCGACAAAGCTCGGACCAGCAACATGGCCAAAATTGGTGACCCTAAAAAAGGACCATTCGTAGCGATCCGCGAGTTTATCCTGTCCCGCAAAAGCCTGGGTGGTATCCAGACAGACCTGGAATGCCGAGTGCTCACCGAGAAAGATGCACAAGGGCAGCAGTCTGCCATCCCTGGCTTATACGCCATTGGTGAAGCTGCAGGTTTCGGTGGCGGTGGTATGCACGGGCACCGTTCATTAGAAGGTACTTTTCTTGGTGGCTGTGTGATTACAGCTCGGGTAGCAGCGGCGGCTATTCTGGGGCGGAAATTGGAGTAAAGGATTTACTTGCCGACCGATGCGTATTTCGTTCCGCGGAATTCATTCCGCCGTGGATAATGAAAGCGAAATAAATTCCACGAAACCAGTTATTACTCCGTATCAAGATTCCAGTACAAGTAGTACACAAACGGATCAAACAACTGCCGCCCACGAAAAGTCAATCGCTGGGGAGCGGCTATGGCTGCAGGTCTAATAGATTGCATACCCAGCAAGTCATCATCACCAATGAGGCTATCTAGGCGCTCTTGATTGAACTGCTGCGGAAAATTGGGGGCAAAAAGAGCCTGCGCACATAACTCACCTACCTGTCCCGATAGTTGTTCTTCATCCAGTTCAATAAGAAAACAGCTAAGCCGGTCGTCACCTGATGTAGTAGTAAAGGGCATGTTTAAGGAATGTAAAGGATTGACTTTGCTGAACTCCAGCATTGGGCTTTGCCGAAAGGCGTGAATCAAACTATCGTTGTGCCAGAAGGCCAAAAGGAAGATTTCATCTACTTGGGTAGAGAGCCGGCTCATATCTTCACTTAGATCTTCTACCACCAGGCTATCAAGTTGTATGGACTTTAGCGTTCTTTGCGTAGTAGTTTTCATCAGTTCGGTGCTTCTACAGCTTCCGACTATGATTACTAGGGAAAGAAATAGCCACTGTGTTTTTATCATGTGTAGTGGTTTGTGTGCTCACAAGAACTCATTTATAATACCACCTCCAGTGCTATGAAGAATCCGTTGCTTCACTCTCCGTCAAAACGAATTCGCAAGTCGTATAGTGTGTTTATTCGGGTGGCCATTAGCTATTTATGGCTCTATTTAGGTAGGCGACTCTTTGGGCAAGCTTACTATGATAAGCGCATTACTAGCCTACACTTAAAGAACGCGGAGCGGGTTAAGAAGGCCATTGTTGAATTGCAGGGGCTATTCATCAAAGTGGGGCAATTGTTATCCATTCTCACCAACTTCCTACCGGAAGAATTTCAAGCTCCCCTCGACAGTTTACAAGACCAAGTGCCAGCGCGCCCTTACGAGCAGGTGCGACAACGAATAGTTGCTGAGCTGGGTAAAGAACCAGAGGATTTGTTTGCGGATTTTTCGAAAGAGCCACTCGCTGCGGCTTCAATTGGCCAAGCGCATCGGGCTCGTTTGGAAGATGGGTCGGAGGTAGTGGTGAAGGTGCAACACCTGAACATAGAAGCCATTGCCGAAGTCGATTTGCGGATCATCCAGCGTATACAATCCATTGTCAGTTGGTGGTTCCAGATCAAAGGTGTGGATCATGTTTACACCCAGGTCCGGCAAATGATAGAGGAAGAGCTGGACTTTGAGCAGGAAGCAGAATATATGCAGTTGATTAGAGCTAACCTTGCTGATCAGGAGGGAATGGCTATACCTGCGGTCTATCTACCTTATTCCAGTAAACGGGTGTTGACTACGACTTGGAAGCTCGGCGTGAAAATCAATAATGTAGCTCAACTTCAGGAATGGGGGGTGGACCAGGAAGAAATCACGCGTCGGCTGCTGACCGTCTATAGTAAGATGGTTTTTAAGGATGGCTTGTATCACGCCGACCCTCACCCCGGTAATATCCTGGTACAAGAAGACGGAACAATCGTGCTATTAGACTTCGGAGCAGTAGCACGACTGAAACCAATGATGCGAGAAGGGCTTTCCGAGTTAGTCGAGGCTGCGGTCAAAAACGATGTAAGCAGTATGGTGGAAGCTTCGCGGAAAATGGGCTTCCTGGCCCCAGGGCGAGAGGCAGAGTTGCTGGCGGAGCAGATGATTGACGCCTTGCGCACCTTCCTACAACAGGAGATAAAATTAGAAGGACTCAACTTCAAGAATATTGAAGTGGACCCCTTCAATAACAGTCTCTTCGAGCTGATTCAGAATATCGGGATTAGCGGGGTGACCTCTACCGTGCAGGTGCCAAAAGAATTTGTACTGCTCAATCGCATGGCTACGCTACTCCTAGGGATAAACATGACTTTGGCGCCACAACTGAACCCACTTGAGGTGGTACGTCCGTACGTGCAGAAATTTGTGCTGGGGGACCGGGGAGATCTGGTCACTTTCGTCACTCGCCTACTGCGTGATACAGCGACGGATGCTCTACAGTTACCCGGTGAATTACAGCGGGTGCTGCGCCAGGCGCGGCGGGGGCAGCTGGATGTGGCATCGGTAGATACTCGGCAGGGGAGCCGCCTGGTGTATCTCGGCTTGCGGCAATTGAGTTACACCGTGTTAATGATTGCTACGGGAGCCTTTGCTTACTTGTTTCGGCAGGCAGGAGAGGACCAATTGATGAATGCTTTTGCCATACTTACTGCTTTCATGGGCTTCTTGCTGTGGCGATCTACCAGGATGGGCAATAAAATCTATCGAAACCACGGGAAATGATAACTCTTAGTACTGCACAAGCTCTAGTCTAAACCTCAGACTATAATAGCTTTGCACGCGCTTGCGACATTGCTTGTGCACCTACGTAGAATCGTTGGGAACCTATGATAAGGGGCACCAGTAATAGCCTGTGGTACTCTCCAGCGGCAAAGACCAATACGGGAAACAGAATCAGTACTAATCCGAGGGGAACGTTGAGGTTTTGCTTCTTTCTTCCCTCTTTAAGGGTCGTTTTATTTAGGCTGTCTTTTGTCTTTTTATGGGTAGCGGCCAGGATAGCTGGCAGGTTTAAGGTCCGGGAACTTACCTCGGCAATAATCGTCCTCAATTCCATTTCGGCAATTGGGCTTAGATCTTTGAGTTTACTATCTGTATTTTCGGTAAATGGTGTCAGTATTTCCGCGTATTGGCCAATCAATGCTTCGTCGGAAAGTGCTTGTAGCTCTGTTGACCAATCGCGCTGCAAGCGCTCTTCTTGCTGTTCAATATTATCGATCAGGGAATTGATCCTTCCCGTAACGCCATGCTCCGATTCTCGGACCAGGATATCCTGTTGGATGAGCCCATCTGGCCGCTTCATTCCGTCGAGTGAAGCCGCAGGGTCCTGCTCTAATGCTTCCTGGTGTTCTATGTCATACCCTCGGTCCAGTAGTATTTCTTCGGCAATAGCTTTTGCATCCTCGGAATAGGCGTTGTTGTCTTCCGATAGGATATGAATTAACTTCTCGTCTGGATAATCCTGGTATTGCTTGCGGAGATGATCTTTCAAGAAAATAAGATTTTTAAAAGTGATAGGTATGAAGTACAAAATGATTGGTGCTCAATATGTATTCATTTCTAATTTCCTATTTCTAACTTCTAATTTCACACAAAAACCATCCCAATAAATTCTGCCACACAGGCCGGCTTTTCTTCGCCCATTATTTCAAAGGTGATCTCTACTTTGAGCTTACCGCCATTAGGTAGCGTTTCCAGTTCTAATAAGCGTACCCGGCCACGTATCTGTGAGTTGACCCGTACGGGATTAATGAATCGTACTCGATCTAAACCATAATTAAGGCCCATTTGGACGTTGGTAATTTGGTAGGTATCGTAGACAATTTTGGAGGCAAAGGACAAGACTAGAAACCCGTGGGCAATAGTGCCGCCAAAGGGAGAGAACCGAGCTGCTCGGTCAGGATCAACATGGATCCATTGTCGATCCTCCGTTGTCTCCGCAAATTGATCAATGCGATCCTGGTTGATGGTAATCCACGGGCTAAGGCCAATTTCCAGCCCCATGTACTCCTGTAGGTCAGAAATAGAGGCGACAGTGGTGCTGTAGGGAGTTTGAGTAGGTACGTTAGACATACGTTAGGTCTTGTGAAGTCGGCAGTTCTGGAAATTATTATTGGGGCTTAAGTCCTTTGTCATTCTTGTGTAAGTCGTGCGGGGCAGTAGGCCCAATCTTATTCTTTATGTCGGTGCTAACAACTAACTTACGAGAATACTTTAAGACATCAGTAAACGAATCTACTATTGCTATGAAGAATCGCAAAATTTTACTTTCAGAAAATGAGATTCCGGAGCATTGGTACAACATCGTGGCGGATATGCCCAATAAGCCACTTCCCCCTTTGCATCCGGGTACAAGAGAACCCATTGGACCAGAAGCACTGGCTCCGCTTTTTCCGATGGAACTGATCAAGCAGGAAGTCAGCGCGGAGAAGTACGTGGAAATTCCGGATGAAGTGCGCGATATTTACAAGATGTGGCGTTCTACCCCACTTTTTCGAGCCTATAATCTGGAAAAGGCCCTGGATACCCCCGCTAAGATTTATTACAAGTACGAAGGGGTAAGTCCAAGTGGATCACACAAGCCCAATACCGCAGTGGCGCAGGCTTACTACAATAAGCAAGAGGGCGTAAAACGAATTACTACCGAAACGGGTGCTGGCCAGTGGGGCAGTGCATTAAGTTACGCTTGCAATCTCTTCGATATTGAGTGCGAGGTGTACATGGTGAAAATCTCTTACCACCATAAGCCCTACCGGAAGCTCATGATGAACACCTGGGGCGCGAAAGTTTACGCCTCTCCAACTGATTTGACTGAAGCGGGCCGCAAAGTACTGGCTGGTGACCCAGATTCACCTGGTTCACTGGGTATCGCTATCTCCGAGGCAGTAGAGCGTGCGGCTACCGATGAGCAGACCAAATACTCTTTAGGGAGTGTGCTCAATCATGTGCTTCTGCACCAAACAGTAGTGGGGCAAGAAGCTGTGAAACAAATGGAAATGGCGGGTGATTTGCCAGATATCGTTATCGCTCCCTTTGGTGGAGGCTCCAATTTTGCTGGTTTGACTTTTCCCTTCCTACGGATGAACTTGGAAGAAGGAAAGAATATCCGCTGCATTGCCAGCGAGCCTGCGTCTTGTCCGAAGCTCACCCGTGGCGTATTTCGTTACGATTTTGGTGATACGGTGGGCATGACGCCACTCTTACCTATGTACACCCTTGGACACAACTTTGTGCCAGCACCGATCCACGCCGGCGGACTGCGTTATCACGGGGCAGGGGTAATTGTAAGTCAATTACTAAAGGATAAGCTAATTGAAGCTCGGGCTCACGATAATCTTGAGGTCTTTGAGGCCGGCGTTACTTTCGCCAAAGCAGAAGGTATTATTCCAGCACCGGAGGCCAACCATGGCATTGCTACCGCAATTCAGGAAGCCCTCAAATGTAAAGAGGAAGGCGTTTCGCGTACTATCCTCTTCAATATGTGCGGGCACGGCCACTTTGATATGAAGGCTTATGAGGATTACTTTGCGGGTAAACTCACCAAGCACGAGTTGTCTTCAAATGAAATTGAAGCTTCTCTGGCGGAATTGGATACGCCCATTCCTTCTTAGGCAAGTAGTAGATCTAGAACAACGGGGGTTAAGTTTTACTCCCGTTGTTTTCCACTGATCATAGGCCACTCTTGTACGCTTAAGCGAAGGCTGGTGTTCAATAAGAGCAGTAGCACTAAGGAAAAAATTACCTTCGCTGCTAAGGCGCCTTGGGGAAGCCAAACCGGGGCAGTAGTGCTTGCGTTAAGCAGACGAAATACTAAGAAGTGAATTAGCCCTCCGGCGAATAAAAGTAAGGGAGTGAGCCACCATTTACGTGATACACTTTGCTTCACCGGCGCTTCTGATTGCCGTACCGCTACCAATAGTCGATCGGTAAAATCCTCGCTGGTTTCTACTGTACTCTTCTTGAGTAAGTCCTCTAGGTATTGTTTTTCTTTTTCTGTCATAAGAGGTCTTTTATTTCTGACCCGAG
>JBCBWU010000369.1:0-4104 GCA_039816955.1 Bacteroidota bacterium | reverse complement strand
CTAAGAATCTGAGCGAAGAAGTGCTGCTCAGTAAATTTACTAGTGGCCCCAGGCGAGTACTGGGACTGCCAGAGCATATTATCAATGAAAATGCTCCCGCAAGTTTAACCTTCTACCGTTTTGCTGAAGATTGGACCGTTCAGGCTGCAGATATTCGTTCGAAGTCGGCCAACAGTCCACTCATTGGTCGTAAGCTTACTGGGCGGCCTTTAGCCGTTTTGAACGGCGAGCGCTTTTATCTGCACAGCAAGTAAAAATAGAAATATGAGTACACCGGAGACCGCTGATGAAAGCTGGCGCAAAGAGGGTATACGTTGGGGCATTATGGCTGGTGGCATTGTCGTCACACTGTTTGCAGGCGTTTATTTCCTCAACCGTCCACTGGTTCTGAACAGAGGATTGTGGCTTGGTACGGCCCTGATCTACGCCCTCGGCATGTGGCAAGCGCAGAAAACAGTGGATGATGATGAACTTAGATCGTATATCCAACCCGGGTTTTTGACCTTTGTGATCGCTAACGCGTTATTCTATCTGTACTATTATTTCCTTTTTGCCGTTTTTGATCCTGAACTGGTTGACTTGCAGGCAGATTTACTGCGAGAAAACGGGCAGGACCCGGCAGATGCTGCCGTTCCGACTGTCAGGAGTACGATCTTTACCTACGCTCAGAGCTTGATTTTTGGTTTCGGTTTAGCCGCAGCCATCGGTTTTATTTTGTCGCGGCGTGAACGCCCAAACGAGTAACATATACATGGATTTATCCGTCGTCATACCTCTTTTTAACGAAGAAGAATCATTACCAGAACTGACCGCTTGGATCAGGCGGGTAGTAGCAGCAGAGCAGTATACCTATGAGATCGTCATGGTTGATGACGGGAGTACGGATTCGTCCTGGTCGGTGATTGAACAGCTTTCGCAAGAAGGTGATGTTCGGGGCATCAAGTTCCAGCGCAACTACGGTAAGTCAGCTGGCCTCTACGTTGGCTTTGCCGCGGCTCAAGGCGATGTGGTGATCACTATGGATGCCGACCTTCAGGATAGCCCAGACGAGATTCCTGAATTGATGAAAATGATTCGGGAAGACGGTTATGACCTGGTGTCTGGTTGGAAGAAAAAACGCTACGATCCGGTCTTGACCAAGAACCTACCGAGTAAGCTCTATAATTGGACCGTACGTCGTATGACCGGTATTCAGCTCCATGATTTTAACTGTGGACTGAAGGCCTACCGGAAACAGGTGGTAAAAAGCATTGAGGTATACGGTGAGATGCACCGCTATATCCCGGTCTTGGCCAAGTGGGCAGGCTTCAAGAAGATTACGGAGAAGGTGGTACAGCACCAAGAGCGGAAATACGGTGTCACCAAATTTGGGATAGAGCGTTTCATCCGAGGGCCGCTAGATTTGCTATCCGTCATTTTTATTTCGCGCTTCCGCAAACGCCCCATGCACTTTTTCGGAATGATGGGAGCAGTAGTGTTTCTCCTTGGCTTCCTGATCTTGGGTTATCTGAGTATTGCAAAGTTGGTTTACCTGGAATACGGTATCACCAAACGTCCTCTATTTTATTTGGGGTTGGTCTTTTTGGTCATTGGTTCACAACTATTCTTGACGGGCTTTCTTGCGGAGCTCACTGTTCGTAGTGGTTCTGATCGCAACAATTACCTTATTGAGCAACGGATTGGCGAGCAGCATGGCCAGTAGCAAAAAGGTATTGTTAATTGGTCCAGCCTATCCCTACCGGGGAGGTCTAGCTGCCTTCAACGAAAGCTTGGCTTATGCTTTGCAAGCTGCTGGTTGTCAGGTGGAATTGATAACCTTTACACTGCAGTATCCTGGTGTTTTCTTTCCTGGTAAAACACAATTTTCGGAGGATTCTGCACCCGTGGGTTTGGTGATTCAACGCAAGATCAGTAGTGTGAACCCACTCAACTGGTTGAAGGTAGGATGGGAATTACGTCAGCGCCGGGCAGATGTGATTATAACTGCTTTTTGGTTACCCTTCATGGGGCCAAGTTTAGGTACTATTCTACGGTTTATCGGTGGTGCTAAAGTCCGTAAAATTGGCCTCGTTCATAATATCATTCCCCACGAGAGGCGATTCGGTGATCGCTTTTTTGCCCGCTATTTTACGGCCTCGAATGATGCTTTTATGACCTTGTCCAGTTCCGTTGCAACGGAGTTAGCCGACTTTTCCCAAGCACCAGTTCGCACTTCACCACATCCTATTTACGATAGCTATGGTGATCCAGTGGGTAAGTTAGAAGCCCGAGCCAAACTGAATTTAGATCCCGGTGCCAGGTATCTGCTCTTCTTTGGCTTTATTCGAGAGTATAAAGGCCTGGATTTATTGTTGGAAGCCTTAGCCGATGAGCGCCTGCAGGAAAAGCAGGTCAAACTAATTCTGGCTGGAGAGTATTACGGCAACGAAGCTAAGTATGAGGATATGATTGACCGTCTCGGTATTCGCGACTGGGTCGTGTCTCATACCCGATTTATCTCCAACGAAGAGGTTCGCTATTTCTTCGGAGCTGCGGACTTGGTCGTACAACCCTACCGCACGGCCACCCAAAGTGGCATTTCACAATTGGCGTATCACTTTGATAAACCCATGATCGTCACTAGGGTAGGGGGGCTGCCCGAAATTGTTCCCCACGGCAAAGCCGGATATGTAATCGATCAGGACCCCAGCCAACTTGCAGATGCGGTGCTGGATTTCTACAGTAACAACCGAGAAGAGGATTTTAAAGCGGGCTTGCGCGAACAAAAAAAACGCTTTTCCTGGTCTGGATTTGTGCAAGTATTAGAAGAACTCTTTCCCGCCTGATGTCGTATCTTGCCGCCGCAATTCGCAAATATGAAAGACCACATTCGGCAAGTCATTACCAACAGCATCGAACTTAAGCAGCGAGTCCTGGCTGATCCTGGTATTATAGCCCTAACGGAACAATTGTCAGAGCTTTGTATCAACTGCTTTCAGCAAGATGGGAAGTTACTCTGGTGTGGCAATGGTGGTAGCGCGGCTGATGCCCAACATTTAGCTGCCGAATTCTCCGGCCGTTTTTACTATGATCGCCCGCCTTTGTTCTCAGAAGCACTCCACGTCAATACCAGTTATCTTACGGCGGTAGGTAACGATTACGGTTACGATGAAGTCTACGCTCGTATGGTGCGTGCTATGGGACGAAGTGGAGATATCCTGATTGCGATGAGTACTTCGGGTAATTCACCGAATGTGCTTAAAGCTGCCGAAGCTGCTCGTGAACAAGACATGATCGTAGTGGGCTTTACCGGGGAAAGTGGAGGTAAACTAAAAGCACTGAGCGACTATCTACTAGCTATTCCATCGACAGACACCCCGCGGATTCAAGAGTGTCACATGCTAATAGGTCACATTATTTGCGAATTGGTGGAAGCAAAGATTTATCCAAAATAAGTAGGTTTAAGAGTCATGGCAAAACGAAAGAAAAATCCAGATCGGGCAATGGAAGTAGGACTTGATCGAGAAGACAAACGTGCGCTGTGGCGTACAGTGATGGTTTCCAGTCTGGTACTAGGTGCGGTATTAGCAGTGTTGTACATTTTGCTCGAAAAGGTATTTCCTAATAATCCAGGATGGTTAAATGCCAGTCGCACCGGTCTTAGTCTGCTTGCCTTTTGGGTGGTTATCACCAGCACTATCCGGACTTACGAGAATATCCGGGAAGGCGTTGCTTTCTTCTGGCTCATCATTATCGGTGTAGCAAGTGCTGCTATTGGCATCTTCCTCTTCTTAGTTGCCCTTCGTGTATGGAATGAACTGGGTAACCACGGTGCCAGCCTACCAGCTTACAGTATCATCGGCTTTTACGCAGCCGGCGGACTGGTGGCTTCTCTCATATCTCTAATACATCTACGGGTAGAAGGCGAGCACAATGGTAATCTCTTGGAATTGCTCGTGATTGCGGTAGCAGTGGCACTGTTCTTTTGGATAACTAGAGGGTAGGGAGGAAGTGAAAGTGAAAGTTTAAGTGAAAGTTTGGGTCATTACCAGGAGCAGTAAATCAAAATGACAATTACAATTTCAATCACAATTGGAGTGCTGCTTCCCCATTGAAATTTTGATT
>JBCBWU010000368.1:0-4145 GCA_039816955.1 Bacteroidota bacterium | reverse complement strand
GTAGGTTTAGCAGCGGTAACCTCCTCGGAAGTTTCCTCATTCTCTGCTTGACTTGAAGCTTCACCACATGCTAGCGCAAAACAGAATAAAGTTGTGAGGAGGAAAAAACGAGTATATAAGTTCATTGTGTTAGGTTTTGTGATAAAGGCAAAATGGTTGCGAGTGCAACAGTCTTATTCAACGGTAGTTTTTTAAAATACTAAAAAGCTTGTCCAGAAGTAGGGTAAAATGGACCTTCCTCGTCCTAGATACAGAAACTTCAAAACCAAATCTTAGACATGACACATCGACTTTTTTTGTGCTTGCTACTCCCCTTCCTTTTGCTCGCTTGTACCCCGGAAGAGGAACCGTCGGAAAATAATCCTCCTAGTACTTCCACCAATAAAATCATGCCTCTAGGGGCATCGCGTGTGGAAGGTGCCCGACCCATATTTGAAAGTTACCGCTACGAACTTTGGAAATTACTGATTGATGGTGGCTGGGACTTCGACTATGTTGGCACCAATGATGACCTCTCCTCCTACCCTACTTATCTAGGCTTCACCTTTGACAATGACCATGAAGGTCGTGGTGGTTGGACCTCTGGCCAAATCTTGGAAGGAATTGAAGGTTGGCTGAATCAGAGTGACACACCTGATATCGTACTATTCAGCTCTCCGGGAGGTAACGACGCCTTACAGGGGCTATCTTACGAACAGGCGATCAGCAATATCAATCAGATTATTGACATCATTCAGCTGGCTAACCCTAATGTGACCATTCTTATTGAGCAACTGGCACCAGCTGTCTCTATGGCAATGACTGCGGAATTAACGACCTATTTTAATCGTATGCAGGAAGATGTAGTCACTATTGCCGCCGAACAATCTAATGCTACCTCTGTAGTGATAACCGTAGATATGTCCACCGGATTCGGTGATTCCTTTTTAGCCGACGATGTGCACTACAATGAGGCGGGTGCTAAGTTTATCGCAGATCGCTACTACAGCGTACTGACTAACGTATTAGAACAGTAAGAAGGAGCGTTTATAAATGCACCATCGCAGGCCAGTCCATTCCTTTAATAGGTGGACTGGCTTTTTAAGTCAGCAGCAGAAAATTAAGAAGTAAACAAGTGAGCAGACCAGTAAGCCCCATCAAAAAAGTCATGACGGAATACGAACGGTAAGCATCCTGTAGAGAAAAATCGCTGAACTGCGTGACGACCCAGAAGTAACTGTCATTAGCGTGGCTGATGGCCATAGCGCCGCTTCCGATCGTAGTGACCAGTAAAGACAAGGCTAGTGGATCGGTAAAACCTACTGCTTCGACTACCGGTGCTAAGACCGCAGAGGAGACCACCAAGGCAGAGGTAGAAGAACCTTGTGCCGTCTTTAAAATGGCAGCTAACAAAAAAGCAGACAGCAACAAAAAGCTACCCGAACCACCCACATCAGAGAATAATTCACGAACCACCTTTTCTACACCAGAAGCTACCAGAATGGCACCAAAGCTACCGCCCAATCCAGTGATAAATAAGATGGTCCCCGCTAATTGAATTCCCTGCGCAGTCCATGCGCTCCATTGTTCCCGTTTTGGCCAAGCCAATAGCACAAAACCGAACAACACACCCAGCAGTAGCGCTACTGGTGCTTGCCCCAGTACTTGCCAGATCGGATTATCCTGCCAAACCGTACCAAAAGCCAGCAATAGAATGGGAACTAACAGACTTGGTAACACCCGCCAAAGCGGCGGTGGCGTATGATCAAGCTCTACTTCCTCGGCACTTGCCTCGGCGAGGGTTATTTGCTTCCCTTGCCAACGGCTCCACCACCAAGCTACCAAGAGAACAGGTAAGCTGACCAACAAGCCCAGTAGGATGATACTACCCAAATGCTGACTAGCCTCAAGGTTAGCAGCTGCGGTAACGGGACCAGGAGTAGGTGGAACCAAATTATGCGTTAAGTACAAACCAGCAGCCAATGCCAGAAAAAGACTAGCCGGACTAATGCCCGTGCGCTTGGCCAAGCGCCGATTGAGTCGCGAAAGAATAATAAAGCCACTATCGCAAAAGACAGGAATGCTAACGACAGCTCCCACCACAGCCATGGTCAGGGCAGGGAAGCGCTTTCCCAGGGTGCCAATCAAGGCGTCGGCCAAAGTTACCGCACCGCCGGTCTTCTCCAGTGTAACACCGAGGATAGCTCCAAAGACGATGATCAAACCAATCTTTCCCAGTAGGCTACCAAAACCGCTACCGATAGTCATGAAAAGCAACGTCATGTCCTGTCCACTCCCCCAACCCACCAGCAAGCAGGCTATGAGCAAAGCCCACGCTGGATGCCAGTTGAGGTATACCGTGGCAAAAATGATCAGAAGAATGGACAGGCCAATTAGGGACAGTAGCATTAGATCGGCAGCTTTGTTACCACCAATGATACGCTTTTCTACTTAGGTTCCTTAAGGTGCAGCCCGTACAATCTGCTCTTGACTTATACGCGCACGCAGGTCTTCGCCGCTGAGGTAATTATACTGAACCGATAAGAACGGGCGAAAACTATCATCGGGTCTTTGGCGCTCTATGTCTTCTCGCAGCAGTAAACCATCGGCGGAATAATACCGTTTTGTAAGATAGCTTTTTGTTGTAGCGTCGCTCCATTCTCGACTAAGGATGCGGCCCTTCTCATCATAAGTTATGTCCATATCAATTTGCTCAAAGCGGCCCTCAAGCGAACTAACTTCTAAATTGGTCACTTGCCCGTTGTTACGATAGTTAACCTTGGTCTTAGCGATGATATTATCAGCCCGTGAAAGTTTGCGGCGGACAATCGATTGTTGGTACCCAAAGGTGGGGATGACAGTGGTATATTCCCAACCTGACGTAGCATCCACTAGATATTCCAGCGAGTGATGATACACGAAACGGGCCCATTTATTCATCCCTTTTTCATTAGGTACTCCGGTATTATTAAAATCAACCATCGTTTCTGGCATGGAGGCTATCTCTCCTCCGGGGATAATCGTCAAATGGGTAAGCACATTTTCGGCTTCCTCCAAGTTATTAATATAACGAATAGCTAAGCCCCACATTCGTTCCCGTGGAATAGAGGCTGCGGTTCCTTCACTCGAAAACGGCATCGCCTCGGTATCTTGAGCCCCCATGATAATGATGGCGTCGGCCCCTACCTGCTGAGCCCTCTTTTTCATGCCCTCCAATAAACGCCCCGGGGCAGTCGTGCGAGAGAGATGGGAAGCTTTGATGATGGATAAACGGATGTAATCTTCCTGCGGCACTGATTCTCCCGCGAAGAACAGTTCAATGTCGTTATCGTGGGCCGGAAAAGATAAGTCGGTCAGTGCGTTGCGACTTTCATCTTGATAGGATTGATAAACTTGACAAGAATGCAACAGAAATGCAATAGAGATTAAAAGAATTGTTAAGCGCATAACTTCCTGGTTTAGTGTTTATAAAGTCAACATTCACCAGGTGAATTAGGTCGTGGCTTTTGATGTTTAATTTAGTTTTTCGGACAATCTTTCTGTGGTCCTTTAAATCTAAGGTTCAACCCGAATAATTTGCTCCTTATCCAGACTCGCCAATAGTTCTTCCTCTGTAAAATAGTGGTACTCTACCGAAAGAAAATCTCGAAGGTCCTCATCTTTACGTTGTCGCTGAATATCCTCTCGAACAAGATTACCATCGGCGTCAAAAATGCGTTGCGCCACAAAGCGCTGTTTCGTGTAATCATCCCACTCCCGTCCTACTATTCGCCCCTGATCATCGTATTGTAATATCATTTTAGTGCCAGCGTAATTGCCATTAAGATATTTGATTCTTATGCTTCCGATTTGGCCTTCCGGCAAATAATTGACCTTCAATCGAGTTTTCCTGGCCGAGTTATGATTGCGGCGGCGTAAGATCGTACGCTGATAACCAAGCTTGGCTGAGATGGGTATATAGCTCCAACCTGCCCGTTGCTGCACCAAATATTCCAGCGAACGGTAATAAACAAAACGGCTCCAGGCTCCAGGCAACTTTTGATCAAGTCCCCCCATTGGATTAATATCAACTACTCCCCCACTATTGCTAGCATTGCCATTCGGTACATCGATAGTCTTACTTCAGGAGAACCGATTATTTCCCACTGGACGATTACGACCAGCGG
>JBCBWU010000367.1:0-4161 GCA_039816955.1 Bacteroidota bacterium | reverse complement strand
AATGCTCGTCCCGCTAAACTCCCTCCGGTCAAACAGTACCGGGACACCCACCCGCCACACATGATAGTGCAAAAATTGCAGTGCTCTCCATTTGATGCGTTTAACCTGGCACTGAACACTGATTTTTGTCCATTGACTACTGATAGCTACTGTCGACTGACAACTACCTGTACCTTTTTAAATCATATTAGGCATTAAAGGCCATATAAGATTACCTCCTTTAACTTCAATGTCACTTCTTATCCGACGAAGCTTTACGTGAAGTCGGACCATTCTAATTCTTACTCTAATTTTAATTCTAATCTCAGCACTACCCCGCCTGCAACATCCGCTTTACCACCTGAAAAGACGACTCCCCAGCCCCGTGTACCGTTGAAGTGTTTCCATCTTCGTTCATCGCCTCTCCCGCAAAGTATACCTTTTGTTCTATTGGTTCCAGTAGTGTGGAAATTGTGTCTAAGTAGCCGCTACCATGAAAGGAGTAAGATCCTTGGATGAAGGGCTCTGCTGACCAGTTTTGGACCACATGGCGTTGGTAGTACCGACTTGCTTGCCCATCAAAGATGGTATCCAGCTCATCCATGTAGTAGTTGATGATCGCTTCGTCACTCCCCAGGTTCGTGTAGGGTGTAGCGGTTTCTCCAGCGGTAAAAAGGCCTAATACCGACTGCTCGGCATCTTTGCGGAAAGCGGCATCGTAGATGGTTTTATCATTGCTAGCCAGGATATCGGACAGCCCTCCAACATAGACCATATCTGGATAGAACTGCTCTTCAAAAGCCACAAAAATCTTTATGCCGTCCGGAAATTCGACGGAGTTAATGGCATCGGTTTTAGTGGTCGGTAAACTAGGTATAAAGGTGATCGCCTCCTGTTGTAGTATGCTTAGGGGTACGGTAACAAGGACTTTGTCGGCCGTATAAGTATCACCATTAACCGTGCGTACGCTTACGCGTGGCCCCGTGTAATCGATCTCAGCTACTGGATTATTATATTGGATCCGGTCTGCGAAACCAGGTACCATATAATCTCGGAAGAAACTGTACCAAGTAGTACGCTTAAACTTGTACTCACTGTAAAAATGCGTGTAGATATTACGCCGCTTGAGTTTGTCATCTTTCCACAAGTAGATTTCCTCTGGCTGGTAAGTGATGAGATCAATATTAGCGTCCACCTGCGGATCATTCAACAAGCGCGCCAAGATTCCCGGATCGGTATGTATCCACTCTGCGCCCAGGTCAATTGGGAAATCAGCGAAGCCTTCAATTTGCTTTACGCGACCGCCAAAATCACCGGAAGCTTCCAAGATTTGAAAATCAATCCCGAACTGCTTTAGTAAGTGTCCGGCTGTCAAGCCTGCCGATCCAGCTCCGATGATGAGAACATCACCAGAAAAGTTGACATCAAAATCACCGAGCGTCGTCAAATACTCTTTGGAACAACTGCTCAACAAGCTGCCAAAAAATGCGGCACCCAGGCCCAGTACGCTGCTTTTACGAAGGAATTCTTTTCTGTTCATATTATTGATCTTCAGGGTTTATTAATTCAATTGATAAAAAACACCCAGCTCGGTATTGAGCAGCGCACTGCCCTTAGAATCTTTACCTAACTGCTGCCCCACACTTAACTGCGCGTACATGCCCCAACAGCTGCCCAACCAGCGTCCATAACCATAAGTAAGGTGCGGAAACAAATAGCTGTATTCCACCCGATCGCGCGCGTCCACTTCACCACTACCAAGGTTCACACTTAACCCAACTTGTTCAAACTGCAGACCATAACCAAGCCCCAGTCCTAAACGATGGTAGCGCAAACGCTCCTTCTTTTGTTTGTTCCATTGGCGGTTCATAGCAACCATAGTCAGTACGCTGTAATGGTTCCCAGGATTTGTAAATACTGCTACTTGAGGGCGTAGGACATAAGCCTTGGAAAAGCTTCCAATTGGAATATCCAAGCTAATACTTCCCCCAGGCTGTACCCCAAAGGATGCAAAATAACCTGTAGCTATACGAAGTCCTTCAGCTTGTGACTGTGCACTCAGCCCGTAACAAGTCAAAAACAACAATAAAAGGGATACGAGATTCTTCATAAATCATGCTTATGCCACAAATGTATAGGCTAGAATAAGTGCTTACCCAAAAAGCCAATGAAGAGCTATTTCCACCGCTTGAGCGGTCAAATGGCCCCGATAAACGGATTGCTGACCGCTTATGGGGTGTTCTTGCCCACCAGTGCTACTTCTTTGGCTTTTGGTAGATACCGAGACAGGTATAGTTTTCTACAGTGTATTTTTGAGATCATGAGTAGCAATACTGCAACCCGCCGAGATATCCTTTCCCAAGTTGGCTTTTGGATATTACTCTTCCTGGTCTTCTGGTTGGATGGTCTATGGTATGCCGACACCTATTTCCAATCCCTGGTTGATGCCTTTACACTTGTCTCCTGGATTGCTATTGGCGCCTATTTCAACCAATTGGCACTCCTACCCTGGCTATTTTATCCCCGTAAGTACTTTTTGTACGGTATCAGCATTACGCTACTCATCACTATCTGTCCTGGCATAGATTACATTCTCACTTGTTGGTACTACCCCGGTTATGAAGAGGAGGTTTCTGGTTTGTACTACATCTTATCTTCTATGCCCTATTATCTACTCATTATTGCGCTCAGCACTTATTACCATAATGCCCAACGAAAACTGCAAGACAAACAGGTTCAGACCGAAATCCTAAAGGAAAAGCTAGAAGCTGAGTTAAACTTCCTGAAAGCGCAGGTCAATCCCCATTTCCTCTTTAATACCCTTAATAATATCTACGCCTTTGCTTTCATGGGGCACGCTGATACAGCTCCAATGATTGCCAAATTGGCCGATATTTTGCGCTACATGATCTATGATTGCACTGCTCCCCTGGTTCCCTTGGAAAAAGAGATCAGCAACCTCCAAAACCTGGTGGATTTGTATCAAATGAAAAATAGTAAGCAGCAAAACCTATGTTTGATGCTCGAAGGAATTCGTTCCAACATCATGATCGCCCCGCTGCTGCTGATCAATTTGCTGGAAAATGCCTTCAAACACGGAGATGCGCTTTCTAATGCTGACGGCTTTGTCCACGCCAAAGCCGAATTTAGCGCCAACAACTATCTTCTGTTTAAAATTGAAAACTCCTTCCACCCTGCCAAAGACGGTCAAGAACAACAAGCCGGCGTAGGGTTGGAAAACCTGAATCGTCAATTGGAACTTTTATACCCAAACCGACATCAATTACGTACCGAAACCAGCGGGAATACGTATACTGTGGAATTGCAGCTCGAGCTGACCAAACGCTAAATGGATGGAGTACCGTATTCTAATTGTTGACGACGAAGAACCCGCAAGATTACTACTTGAAAAGTACGTGGAGAAGCTCCCCGACCTCAAGCTCGTTGCGACACTCCCTAGTGCGATCGAAGCCAATGCTATGCTGGCTAAAGAAAAGGTGGATATTCTCTTGTTGGATATAAGAATGGAATTACTTACTGGTCTGGATCTACTCCGCAGTCTGTCAGATCCACCCGCCACTATTTTGACCACGGCCTACTCTGAGTACGCACTCGAAAGCTATGAGCTTGATGTAGCCGATTACCTAGTCAAGCCCATCACTTTTGATCGTTTCTTCCGAGCCATTAATAAAGCCAAAGTGGTCTGTAATGTGTCAAAGACTGATGCCACTAATCCAGAAGCTTCACCTCAGCAAGACTTCATCTTCATTAAGAGTGATAATCGGGTAACCAAGGTAGCCCTGGAAGATGTCCTGTACCTGGAAAGTTACGGAGAGTACGTTAAGGTGCATACACGAAACAAGATGCTCCTTTCCTCCCAAACCATGACGCATTTTACCGAAAATCTACCTGCCCAACGATTCTATCGCATCCACCGGACCTACCTCATTAATCTACAGGAAGTAGAAGAGATGGAAGGCAACTTGGTGATCGTAGCTGGCCATCGGCTAGTCGTAAGTAAACGCCAGAAAGAAGGGTTTCTACAAGCTTTGCAGCAGCTAGGGCGGTTCTTCTAAAATCGGAGATCGGATATCCTAAATCGGAAGTAGGAGGTCGGAAATCGGAAATTTTAGGCTTAGTAATTCTGATGCTTTTACTAGCGATAAATGCGAGCTTGCTTCA
>JBCBWU010000366.1:0-4175 GCA_039816955.1 Bacteroidota bacterium | reverse complement strand
TGGCTGGTTCTTTCTGAAATAACTTTTTAAAAAAACTCATGCTTTGATCTCGTTAATTTTGACTCTTACAAGCGATATCCAACACACACTACTGTCTCTCCTACATTCACCGGGGGCGTGCCGATTTTATAGAGGATAGTGCCCGCAACCGGAGTGATAACTGTAGTAATGAGCGCTCCAAACGCATCTTTGATCACACCTATTGTAGCACCAGCCTCTACCTGATCGCCTGCGGAATATTCGCTAAAAAACAAGCCTTGTTCCGGTGCCTTAATATAGTCTTGCTCGTTCAGATAAACAAAGTCGACTGTTTCTTTGGGAGCACTACCGTAATTTCCGTTCTCCGCCAGGAGATTATAGATTCCATTTTTGATGAGGTGTACCGCATCCGCCTGCACATTACCCAATTTCCCGGCTTCGATCGTGAGGGCTACTTTCCCATCTTGTACGGCTTGCTTAAAAGCGTACTTAGCGGGTTGGTCCGCCTTCAGCGTATAAGGCCATGACACGACATACCCAAATCCGCTGGCCTCCGCCAAACGCTTGATGGTGGCGGTATTTTCTGGCTGCCCTTCATTATTATAATAACCGATAAAGGATAGCAAATCTTCGTTGGCATCACCGCCGTGCATATCGATGAATACGTCACTTACCGGAATAACTTCTGTGGTAATGAAGTGGGCAATCCGCTCCGTAATTGTACCATTCACCTTTCCAGGGAACACCCGATTCAGGTTCAGTTCATCTTGTGGATTCAGAAAAGGCGTACGGCCATAAAAAGCGCTGGGATTCGATAAGGGAATAATGATTACTGTCCCCTTAAGCTGCTCTACATCTACCTCTTGCAGTAACTCATGCGCCGCGATAATAGAGGAATATTCCACACCGTGCACGCCGGCAATGATGGTAAAAACCGGACCAGCAGTTTTTCCAGTGAGTACGGAGATGGGAATGGAGCTCGAATTGTCTTCATCATCCTGCAAGTCCACATAGAAGTTGTTCTTCGTACCGGGTTCTCCTTCCGTAAAAACGGTCCGCAGGCTCGACTGTGCTTGAAGGGTGATTAATAGCGCAAAAGATAAAAGCGTAAGAACGGTTTTGTGCATGGTGCTAAGGTATGGTTACTAAATCGAAGGCTAGGAATCTTCTGTACCGACAGATTGCTCATCAACAACTATCGGAAGCATCTCTACGGGTTTATACCAAACATGCTTTTACTCAAGACCTTTGCCGTACGGCCCAGGTCTTGACTTACGTAAAGGTCATACTTTTCGAATCATCCACACAATTGGTGAATATCTCGTAGTCATCTTCAGCGACTCTCACCATATCGGAATGCAGGTACCCCCACTCCGTTCTAGTCACTTGAGCTCTACTCATCGCAACGCCCTCGCCAATCCTTGATGCCTACCACCGAATTCGGAGGCTAAGCGGGTAAATAGCCAGTCCCGTAACCTACTACTGCTAACGTTGGCCTGCTTGGCTAGTCCTGCAATTCTGCCCACGGGATCTTCTTGCAAGCTTTCTAAGGAATTTAGTAGGTGCTGGGTGAGGTCATAGGCAGGATCGCCAATAAAAGGCTTGATATCAATCACCAACCAGGGTCTTCGCTTGGCCCTGAGCACATTTCCAGCGTGCAGGTCCGTCGCCAACAGAACAGCTGCTGTGGTAGATTCAATGAGTTGTTCTTTTAGCCGACACCCTTGTCTTGCCAAATTAGGGTTTGGATAGCGATCAATGGCTTGATAGGTTTCTTTATTCCATAATGTCACCATCTCAACTAGCGGGCGAATTGCTCCTACCGGAGCTTTAGCTTTCCAAATCTCTTTTAGCAGCTCGCAAATAATGACGTCTTGTTCTGCCAGTGGCAATGATTTAAGGCTAATTCCTGGACTGCACTTTTCCAGCAGCATAGCGTTGGCTGTTTTGTCGAACCGTAAGAGCCTTACAGTGGGGTGGCCCTGCAACAATCTTAGGCCCTCAATTTCGTGCAGCGCTTCAAAATGCGGTAAGCCTATTTTAAGTACTGCTTCTTCACCCGTTTCAGTCATGCAACTCACTACGTAGGAACAGGAGGCGTTTTCCAGGTAGGGGACACCCAATTGTAGCGTCCAATCTTCCGCTATTCTTTGGATTTGGTCGGGTAAGGAATTTACCCAAGTAGCGTTCTGCTCCGATTCCCGGCCGAGCTGTATTAAGTACTGTGGAAGGGTCATTGAACGCTATTTAGCTTATGCTAGCGTACAAGTCAAGTATCTTCCTCCTTTTCTCCTCCACCCTCGTCCAATTGATCTCCCCAGTCGAGTTGCTATTGAAACGAATGCCTTCTTCGGAGGTCCAGAGGATCAGGTGTAGAATGCCGTAGGCTCTGGCTACCTTTCGTTGAAATTCGTCCAGTCTTTGATACTCCAAGATAGCGTTGATGTAGATTTCGCCGGCTGCGGTTCCGTACCAGGCGGCTATGATGCCGCCAATTCCTTCCAGATAATCGCCTTTGGTGAGAAAATCTAGATCCACTATACCATTGAACCTTCCATTGTGGATCATCACGTTTTTCGAGTTCAGGTCATCGAAATAGAGCTTGGGCTTCACGCTTCGAAAATACGACTGGTAATCGGCCAGGAGCTGATCGAGTATTTGTAGGACTTCCTCGCCAAGCACATTACTGCGCTGGTTTCTTTCGCGGATGGTCCTGATCCGCTCCTCGATAATGGCCCATTGGCTTTCCTGCTGGCCTTCGTTCATACCAGTGAGTCCGCCAAAGCTTTTCCGGTAGGGAAGCCCATTGAATTTATCCAAGATATTGGACACCTCTTTGGCAATAGCCTTGAGCTCAGAAGGAGATAACTCTGGAAACACAATGGCTAAATCCTGCCCCGCTATTTTGGTCTGTATTTGGTAGCAAAATGGGTAGGTCGACTTGGAGTAATCTTCGGCAATGATACTGGGTACTTTGATTCCCAACTCTTGAAAAAGCGGAAGGAATTTATGCGTGCCATAGATCCACTCTTTCTCCCGATTCATTCTCAGGATGTAGCTTTTATCTGCCAATTGCAGTTCGTACACTTCATTACACATCCCGATGGTCTTGCGGATGATGCCTTGGGGGCTTTCGCCCAAAACGCTTTTGCAAAGGCTTTGAATTGTTGTGGGATTCATATTGATTTTTGCGCTTCAAAAACAGCTAAGAATACTTTAGGCTCACCCCTCCTCTCCTTTGGAACTCGGTCCTTTTCTACCTAGACGATTATACTTCTGAAATTCTCGTGCGATGGCAGAGATACTCCTTTTATCCATTCTCTTCATAATCACTTTAAGGTGAAAATAAGTTCCGAGCAAAAGACCAGTTACTAGAAAGCCCCCCAGCCAGTAGCCATCATGAATTTTGGTAGGAAAGAAGAGATGAAGAAGCAACAACCCAATGCTTAACCCGACAAACATTGAGCAATAGTGATATATATTTTCCCGTCTATTTTTCTCAGCCAGCACGCGCTTTGTTATCGCTTCAATTTCATTGGACTTTATTTCTAACTTCTCTTTCATGCTTAACTATGGTCTTGATTGCATCCTCCTCTTTAAAACCTGAATCCGCATCCGATGGTTCCGCTGCAAAATAACGGGATACAAATTGCCAATAATGTTAATCAGAAAGGTAGCTACACCTATTTTGACCAAACCGGTGAAAAGCCAATAAATACTCAGTATAGTGATCAATACGAACGGAAGGAGATGACCAAATTCAGATTTTTTGGACTGTACCTCTAAGTTGGCTAAGCCCTCCTTGGTGCCATCGAAATACTCCTTCTGGCGTTCCTTACTTTTCCAGAGGGTAGCCAGTAGCATTTTCCGAAAGAATTCTATGTTCATAGCTTTTCCGATCCGCTTTAGGCGTTTGGGGTGATAGATGCGGTAGTATGCTTCCGGCATTAAATTTTGGGTAGGCCAAGCAAAGCCAGAAAAAGCAAAAATCCCGGTAATAAATAAGCTAATGACCCAGGCCATAAAAATGACAAGACCCCACGACTCCAGTTCCAAGCGGGGTATGAGCACCAACATCTTGTAGGACTGCCAGATTAGAAAGAGGGAGGCAAAAGACAATAGTATTTTTTTGGCCATTCGTTTTAAATGAACTGGTTTAGAGCATTCCTCTGGATTGCGGCCTAATGCCTTGTTTC
>JBCBWU010000365.1:0-4180 GCA_039816955.1 Bacteroidota bacterium | reverse complement strand
CTATGATGAGGGCCTCATCATAGGCCCAGCGCGCCATGATTTGGTCGCTCCAGTTAAAACGAATTACCCCTGTATAAATGAGCGTAGCGGTAATAAGTAAGAACACGAAAGTGAAGAAGGTCACGATCGTCAGTTTGAAGAGCAGTTCTCGTTTAGGAGATATAGCCATTATCTAGTAGCAACTTGGAATTGTAAAGCTAAAAAGTATCGGGTAATGAGAATTAGAATTACAATTAGGATTAGAATGATCCGACTACACCAAGCTCCTTCGCTGCAGCCTGCAATGGCGCAAATGTAAGGTTTCGTCGGACGGAAAAATTAGAGTTAGAGCAAGTAGTAGTAGGCGATACTTTCTAACTATCAAACACCCTAACCAATCAGGGCCATAGGCCCAACTAAATCCACTAATTCAACTCCCTCCATCAACCGAACTTGGAATCAACCTGTTCTCTTTCCACAACAATTAAAATTCCTGATACTATGGATAAGAAAATTGCTTTGATCACCGGTGCAAACAAGGGCATTGGCTTAGAAACGGCTGTACAATTGGCTCAGCAGGGCATCAAGGTTATCGCTACGGCACGTAATGCAGAGCGCGGCCAAGCGGCTATTCAGCCACTGCAAGATCAAGGATTGGATGTTGAGTTCGTTCAATTGGATGTCAATGACGAAGAGCAGCGTCAGGCTGTTGTAGATCACGTGGCAAATACCTACGGTAGATTGGATATTCTGGTCAATAATGCCGGTATTGAAGCGGATGGTGGTTTTATGGGCAATACCGTGAAGACCATCTCGCAGGAAATTCTGCGCAAGACTTTTGATACCAATTTCTTCAGCGTAGTAGCGCTAACCCAAGGCCTGTTGCCGCTGATTGAGAAGAGTGAGGCTGGCCGTATTGTTAATGTATCCAGCGTCATGGGGTCTTTGACGATCCATTCCGATCCTACGGCAGAAATCTACGGTATCAAACCTTTCGCCTACGATTCTTCCAAGACGGCACTGAACCAATTTACAGTGCACTTGGCACAAGCACTGGCGGATACCCCCATCAAGGTGAATAGTGCACATCCAGGCTGGGTGAAAACCGACTTGGGTACCGAATATGCACCGCTAGACGTGACGGTAGGTGCTAAGACCAGCGTGCAGTTGGCTACCATTGGAGCCGATGGACCGAATGGGGGGTATTTCCACATGGGGGATACACTACCCTGGTAAAACACCGCGTCTAGAATTGTTTGAACCACAGAAGGCATATAAGAACATTGAAGGGTTTGCACCTAATGTGGTCTTATTTGCCTAATGTGGTTTGTAGTTTAATAAATGTAAAGATCATATGCACTCCCCCGCATCGACACTACAGTTTCCCTCCGGTCACACCATGAAAAACCGCTTCATGCTCGCGCCTCTTACCAATACCCAGAGCCACGAGGATGGCCGCTTATCAGATGAGGAGTTTCGTTGGTTGACCATGCGTGCTAAGGGTCAGTTCGGCTTGGTTATGACCTGCGCTACCCACGTACAAGCGGTGGGCAAAGGCTTTCCTGGTCAGCTGGGCATATTTGGGGATGAGCACCTTCCTGGTCATCAGCGTTTAGCTCACGAGATTCAATCGTATGGGGGGCTGGCAGTGGTACAGCTGCATCATGCGGGGATGCGCTCACCTAAGGATCTGATTGGAGAAGCGCCAGTAAGCGCGTCGGATGCTGCTAAGTATGGTGCACGCGCGCTGAGCCACGAAGAAATACTCCAATTACGAGATGATTTCATTGCGGCGGCCGTTCGGGCCCAAAAATGTGGCTACGATGGGGTGGAAGTACACGGTGCTCACGGCTACATTCTCACCCAGTTTCTGAGCCCGGAGATCAACCAAAGGACGGATGAGTACGGCGGAAGTCTGGAAAATCGCTCGCGTATCATTTTCGAGATTGTTGACGGCATTCGCCAGGCTTGTGGTCCACAGTTTTTGTTGGGGGTACGGCTTTCGCCAGAACGTTTTGGGATGCGTTTAGCGGAAGCAAAAGAAATTACACAGCAACTGGTTGATACCAATCAAGTGGACTTCTTGGATATCTCCATTTGGGATTACACCAAGCAAGCAAGTGAGGAAGAACATCCGGGTCAAACCTTACTTCAACATTTCACCAGTCTGGATTATAAAGATGTGTTGTTGACCGTAGCCGGAAACATCCGTACCGGGGCGGATGTACGCACCGTGCTAGACAGTGGTGTAGATTTTGTCACCATCGGCCGCTCTGCTATCCTGCATCATAATTTCCCCGAAAAGGTGATCGCTGATCCCGATTTTGTCCCCGTTACCAATCCTGTTTCTACGGATTATTTGCGCCAAGAAGGGCTAAGTCCCAACTTCATTCAGTATATGCGCAGATGGCCGGATTTTGTGGAAAAGGGAGCGTAGCGAATTGGTTCAATTGCTTGGATCTGCCACTTTTGGTGAAAGAAGATTATCACTTTTAATTGAGTGGTTTTCACCGAAAAAGCTACTTTTGTCTATAGAAGTGGGCAAAGTGCGAGTAGTTTAATCCACTTATTGGCGAACTTTCTACGCCAGCTCACACTTATTACATATATACCAATAGTTTAGTCCGGCTTCATTCCCCTGCATTCTGGTTTATCATTTGCTCTGTCTATGGTTTTGTTCTAGGCGAGTGTAGGTGATATTACTATGCTAAACACAATTCCCAATTGTAAAATGGCTCCACTGTTCACAGAGGTAAAGGTGAGGCTGCAAGGAATGGTAGACAATAGGAACTACTTTTTCAAACAGACGACTCGTGCAGATGCGAAGCGATTTCTTGATCGCCGCCGCTGGATCGTGGGTATGGTAGAAGAAAAAGTGGTGGACCTAGAGCGTAAATTAGATACAACGTTCCCAGCTGATTTTCGGGCCTATTTACTAGAATTCGGAGAGAACGCTGGTGAGCTATTCCGGATGGGGCAAGATGTAGACCCTAATCAATTACAACTGTACCAGGAGCTAGGCCGATCTCTGTTGGGAAATAACGGCATTACAGATTTTATTGGTCCGCGCACACTATTTTTCGAATTTCACGAGGGCTATGCCTGTAGCTTCTTTCATCCGGATGAGAATGACCGGATCGTGGTGTACCGCTATGAAGAGGGTAAGCAGAAACCAGAGAAGGCCTTTGTAAGTTTCACAGCTATGCTCCGGGCAGAGCTGAAAAACCTGGAACGCATTCATGCCGGCTTAAGTAAAGGAGATGGCTACTTTGTGACAGTAAATGGCGATACGGTTCAAGTCCATCATCCTCGGCAAAACTCTGGGCTGGTACCGCGTAAAATAGGAGATCAGTTTTTGGAGGCTTAAGCTGCTGCAAACTGCGAAGGAAGAGTAGGGTAGGAGTGGCGAAGTAAAACGTTAGCGGTTTGTTAACGGTAGAAATATCTCTAAGGCTTTAGCTATTTTTGAAAACCACCCTCGGAAGAAGAGTGGCACATTAGCTGAATTAAATGCCCTAAAAAATGCGTTCTCTATTTTGTTTAGTACTACTATGTTCCATCTCATTTACAGTTTCAGCTCAAACCTTTTCTTCGCAAGATCCTGCTTATATTGAAGGAGTACAAGCTGGTGAACAGGCCTTGCGTGCTGAGTCTTATGATGATTGCTTGCGGCATTACGAGGCCGCCTTTAAAATCAAGCAAACCAGCTATCTGTCCACTTTGCGAGCCGCAGCTTGTGCCCACTCTGCCGGTAAGAATAAGCTAAGGGATTTTTATCTCGGTCATGCTTTCACCCTAAGTCCAGATGGCAGCCGGAGTGTCTTTTTAAACTACGATGAGTTTCGCTACTTGGATAACTCGGCCTTCGCCGAATTGATAGAAGATCGTTTCCGGACTGCTTTCCCTGATTATGATGTTGAATTAGCAACTAAGCTGGCGGAAGTAGGCCGTTTGGATCAGGCGCAACGCAGGTACATGGGCGAGGTGTCAGAAAATTACGGCTGGGAATCTCCGCAGATGGATAGCCTGTGGACCATCCAAAACCACAGTGATTCTGTCAATACCCTCTACATTACGGAGCTCATTGATAAGATGGGCTATCCTGGCAAGTCGATTGTTGGCGATGAAGCATCCACTGCTTTTCTGGTGATCCAGCACGCCGACCTAGCGGTGCAAGAAAAATACTTGCCCATATTGAAAG
>JBCBWU010000364.1:0-4247 GCA_039816955.1 Bacteroidota bacterium | reverse complement strand
TCATGCTGTACGTGGATGATATTCAGCACTGTAATCCGGAATTCTTGCAGAAGTTTATCTCCTTGTGTGATGCGCAGCGCAAGATTGAGGGCGTATATCAGGGGCGTTCCAAGACTTATGACCTACGCGGTCGCAAGGTGGCAGTAGTGATGGCCGGTAACCCCTACACAGAAAGTGGTGCCCGCTTCCAAATCCCAGACATGTTGGCCAACCGTGCCGACATTTACAACCTGGGTGACATCATCGGTGATTCTGCTAAGGCCTTTAAGTTGAGCTATCTGGAAAATAGTTTAACTTCTAATCCAAGTCTCGCACCATTGGCCATGAAAGCACGTCAGGATCTTTATGCCATGATTCAGGGCGTAGAAACGGCTCAGTTGGATAATATCGAGCTAGAGGGTAACTACAGCGCCGAGGAGTTGAAGGAGCACATTAATGTGTTGACCAAGCTCCTGTACGTGCGTGATGTTGTCCTTCGTGTCAATAAGGCTTATATCCAATCAGCTGCTACTTCGGATGCCTACCGTACAGAGCCTGCTTTCAAACTGCAGGGTTCCTACCGGAATATGAATAAGCTGGCCGAAAAGGTCTCGCCGATCATGAACGATCAGGAGCTGAATACCCAGATTTTGGCTCACTACGAAGGTGAAGTACAAACCCTGACGGCTGATGCCGAGGCAAACTTCCTCAAGCTCAAGGAGCTCCTCGGACTCATGAGCAAGAAGGAAAGAGCCCGCTGGACAGAGATCAAGGAAACCTTCAACAAAAACAAGCTCTTCGCATCCGAAGATGGTACCGACCGTATGGCGCAGATTTTAGCGCAGTTAGATAGCTTCAATGAGGGTTTGCGGGGTATCCAAGGGGCGCTGAAAAATAGCTAAGGACTCGGCAAAGTTCTCGGAGAACTTGAAGTTCTCTGAGAACTCGTTGACTATGGAATGGATAATAACTAAACGATGGATTTTGCTCCAACGGGAATTACTTCGCCCTCTGGAGGTATAGCTTTATGGTTTGATTACTTATTTTGCACTGGATAGCGTAAATCTCTGAGAATGGAATTATCCTACGAATTGAAGAAAGTCGGCAAGTCAAATGGCCTATTTCTAGACGGCATTGGTATGTTCGGTTTAATTCAGAATTTGCCTATTACCTTATTTCAAGATAGTGATGGAAGAGGGCATCTTCTTTTGCATATTGAAAGAATCGAGGAACAGGTTAAGGATTTACTATCCGTTTTTGAGAATAGAAAAAAAGATCTGAGAATAAAGGAAGTAAGTTGTGTGGAACACATGCTGCATTTAGAGTTTAAGTCCTTCTTTCTTGATGAAAAACTTGCGAATAAGCTACGGGAGTCAATCCGTTTAATTGATGCTTTTTGTGAGGACAAGGCATTGACTTTACTTCCTAATTGTCAAAGATGTAAGGAGCAAAAAGAGTTGCGAGCTTACACTCTTAACGAAAATGGAGTCCTTTTGTGTGAAGACTGTTCTACTGCAGTGGAAAGTGAAATCATTGAAATAAATACAGCGCTAGGAGATCAAGAACGAAATCATTTAAAAGGATTTTTAGGAGCAGTCCTATTTGCACTCCCTGGGGTATTGCTTTGGGGAGTTTTAGAATATTTCTTGGGGGTAGTGTCATTAGCGACATCAATCCTTATTGCTTGGTTAAATTTTGCGGGCTATACCTATTTTCAAGGCCGACAAGATCAATATGCAAAGTGGATCATAATAGGCGCCAATATGGTATCAATATCACTTGGTGCTTGTCTGATTTTTCTGTTTCCTGCCATCGTCAGTGGTGTGGAATTGACAATCCTTTTGGATGCATTGATTTCTAATGCTGAAGTTCAAAAGGAAATATTACGTTACGTAATGGTATCTGTTGGTCTAAGCATTTTTGCGTGGTGGTATCTTTTTGTAGCAGTAAAAAAAGTGTCGGTAGAAATTAAACCGGCTGTACCCGTTAGGCTTCATTAACAGTAATTTTGTAATCAAGATCTTAACCCTATTATGACTGCCACTCTTCTTTTGTTACTCTGTCTATCGTGGTAGCTATAGGTGGTGGTCGTTTCAATAAACAACCTCAAACAATGAATGAAATTAGGTCGCTCTTAGATGAATTAAAAAGTATAAAACTGGCCAAAGCCTATTTGGAAAAATTAGCGGAGACGATAGCAGAAAATGAACGTGAACTGGAGCGCCTGGAAAGGGTACTTGAGAAAGAATATGATGACTTAAGGCAGTTTGAGGGGATACGATTGAAAGATGTATTCTTTAAAGTGCTAGAGAGTAGAAAAGAGCAATATGAGATAGAGCGTCAAGAATATCTAATGGCGGTGCTGCACCACCGAGAATGCAAGAAGGTACTTGATTTGCTACGGTACGAAGAGCTTGTTTTGACGGAGAAAGTAGGGAAAGAGGCAGGAAAGCAACGGGAGTTGGACAATCTCATCAGGAGCAAAGAACAGACTATTGCTCAGCTTTACCCCCGTTTAAAGGATGTACTCAAGAATATCGATAGTCAATTGTATGACTACTTTCAAGATAAACGTGAATTACACGAAGCGCTGCTATTGGGAATTGAGATTCAATCAGTGATCAAGAAATTAATCCAGGTATTGAATTACTCCAAAAAACATGAGGCTTGGGGATTTTCTGCGTCGGATACGGAGGATAAATTAAAGGAGAAAGAAACGAAAGTTAAGCGAACGCTTCAAGGGAAGGCGATAGAGCTGAAGGCCTTGCTGTATAAGTTTGAAGTAGAATTAGCCGATGTATACACCGGTGGTTCAATAAGAGAGTTTACGCTGATGGAAGATATCCACAATTTCAACCAGATTTACTATTATCGCTTAATGTCCGACTGGATCATCCGCAATAAGCTAAGTAGTACCGTGAACTTCCTGAAAGGCACCAGGGATAGCGTCCGCTTGATTATTGAAGGCTTAAAAGCGAAGATGGATACCTTGGATCGATCAGTAGGTTATTTAGAAAGTAAAAAGCAACAGTTGATTAAGGAAGAGTTGGGGAGATAGGAGTGAATAGATAATTTAAAATATAGTATATGTTAGTACCATAGTGCTACGATAATTTGGTAGTCCTACAGATGTAAGGCTGAGTTGAAAAGCTTAGGACAGTGCTTATCTTAAAAGCGACCAAACTCAGAAGACAAAATGCACTGCCCTAAATGCCATAGTCGAAAGATAAAGAAAAACGGCTTTACCCATTATGGTAAGCAGAACCATAAATGCTTGGAATGTGGTCGTCAGTTTGTGAAAGACTCAGACCACTATATCAGTACGGAAAAACGAATGCAAATCCGTCTATGCCTAAAGGAACGTATAAGTCTGTGTGGTATTTGCCGGATTTTCAGTGTCAGCTTTACTTGGTTGTATCACTTTGCAAAGACGGTTTGGGCAGAAGCTCCGGATTCGTTAGGATGCAAGGCCGCAGCGATGGAAGTGCAAAGTCTTGAAGAGTTGCAAGAGCTTAGTATTCAGCTAGATGAGGTCTGGACGTTTTGTGGTCAACGCTTACTGAAACAGTGGCTCTGGATAGCTTATGATCCCTGGAACAGGCAAGTTGTTTGCTATCATTTGGGTGATCGTTCTACCAAAAGCGCAAGGGCCCTATGGAATAAACTACCTGTTGAATGGCAAGACAACTGTTGGTTTGATACTGACGATTGGAAGGCTTACAAAAAGGTCATACCTCGCAAGCAGCATTTCGTCAATAAGGCCTTGACTCAGCGTATTGAACGATTCAACAATACCCTCAGGCAACGTTGCTCAAGGCTTGTTCGAAAAACCTTGTCCTTTTCAAAGTGTCTAAAGAATCACGAGGCAGCTATCAAGTATTTCTTCTGGCAATTCAACCTTGAACAGCAAGCCTTACATTAATAGGATTACCGATAATTTATGTGTAAAAGGAAATTTCCTCGGCCCCAAACTTAATTCAAGGCTGAGGTTTTACTGTTTAGGTAGATGACTTAATGCTAGTTACAGTTTCAGATTTTGCAATTAATGTTATCGAAAAAATCAAAAAAAAACATCCCACAAAAAATCCAAAGTGCTCTTTTTCCGGTAGATATCTATGTCAACCTATTGAATCGAGGATATATTCAAACATGCTCTTGAATAGAAAATGTTAGAAATTTAAATTTTGTCCTTGCACGGATTTGCTTCCTTGTCAAGATTTATTTTTTGTCAAATTCTTGATTCTAAATTTTACTTAATTTATGTAAAG
>JBCBWU010000363.1:0-4353 GCA_039816955.1 Bacteroidota bacterium | reverse complement strand
CCAGTTTCTAGTGTCAATGCATAAGCCTCTGGCAAGCGCTTTTCCCGCATTTGTGCAGCGGCAACACTATAAACTGGCCTTTGGGATAATTGTGAGATTTTGCCGGTAACTGAAACGGAAGCTCAAGGAGTGAGGATTGACCTTTAATAATCAATCCCCATCCCAAAGTCATTTATCAAAGTTCATATTGGTATCCCACCAGTGCTTGCAAGCTCATACCTTGTTCTTGTCCTCGGCTTTGTATACTGTAGCTAGCCATCGTGCCAATGCGTAGGCTGCCCTCGCCAACATCACTTAAAATATAGCCGAGTTGCAGTCCTGTTCTAAAACTAGAGTCTAGGCTTAAACCCATCCAAAAAGTATCATACTGCTCATACTGAATGCCCAGTTGAAAATGGGTGATATTGTTTGCTGCGTAGAGCACCTGCAAGCTGGTTTCGATGAAAGAATAGTCTTGCTCAAAGTGATAGCCGATCAAGCCAAAGCCGTGAAAACTTCGGTTGAAGTTTGCCAGTTCGTTTACCGTTTCAAAACGCAGTTCACCGGGAACCAGCTGCTGCGCTGCTAAACCAGCGAAAAAGTAGGGCTCATCGTAATCCTCTACATCCGTACTGGTATAGAAAATACCCATCCCAAAATTGAGTTGCTGACTGCTACCTTCCATACTCCCCAACAAAAGATCACTAGGGTCATCCGCATTCAAGGAAGTCGCATCAAAGCGGAAACGACTGCCGTTGGCCATGATGCCAATTGCTAAACGCTGGTTATAGCCAAGCTCCAGTTGATAAGCGTACGATAGAGAAATACCCGTTTGCTGCAAAGGGCCGGTTTCATCCTGCTGCAGTCGCAAGCCCAAACTCATGTGTTGAGGCACTAACGGTGCTTGAAAATCCGCCATTAGTGTTGCTGGCGCGCCCTCAAAACCCAACCATTGTTGGTGGTAAACAGCCTGCGTTTCTATATTGGTCCAAGGCGCCGTCATAGCCGGATTCCAGGTGGATAAGGTGGAGCGAAAGGCCATAGTATGTGGCAGCTGTTGGGCTTTGGCCCAAAGCGGAAGTAAAGCAAGAAGTATTAGTGAGTGTCGCATAGGGTTCTGAATTAAGGGTGAACAATGGTTAAGCTGCTTTTGATCGGGGCGGCGGTGGTGCCCACTTGCAGTACGTAGTAGTAGACTCCTGCGGGCAGGAGCTGGCCGTTAAAGGTGGCATCCCAGTAGAGGCCATCTTGCTGGTAGTTGGGTTTGCTGAAAAGTAGGTCCCCCCAACGATTAAAAATGGACAGCTGGTTGGCGGGGTAGTTATCCAAGCCCCGGAAGAATAGAACATCATTCTTCTCGTCCCCGTTAGGAGAAAGAAAATTGACAATGTTCACATCCAATTCAGGCGCTTCTTGTACTTGTATCGTGAGCGTTTCTGTAAGTACGCAACCTTCGGGTGAGACGATGTCTACCGAAACGGTAGTGGTGGTTAATGGCATTACCAGAGGATTCGGACAATCAGTGCAAGAAAAGTCAATTGCTCCGGCCCATTGGTAGGTCGCTCCTCCGGTGGCCAACAACTGTAAGGAATCTCCTGCAATGATAGTAGTGTCTGGACCCACTGAAGTGGGAAATGAGATCAGAGCAATCTGTACGGTGTCGCTTAGCACGCAACCTTCATCACTGGTGGCGGTAAGGGTGTAAGTGCCATCAATGGATACAGCAAGCTCTGGATCATTGCTGCCAGTAGTTTGCCCGTCGAGGGTCCATTCATAAGCGTCAAAGCTGCCATCCGCAATTAGGAAGTAGGCAACTTTTGGACAAATGCTGGTATCTGGTCCTAGATCTAATTCGGGTATACTTGCTACAGTTAGCTGTAAAACATCGCTTGCCGTACAGCCTTCCATATTCGTCACCACCACTTCATAGCTTCCCGCTTGGTCGACTTCGAGATTAGCGGTTGTGTTGCCTAAGGTTTGTCCATTTTGGAACCAGCTGAAGCTTATATCATTGGTAGTTTCGGCTAGGATGTTTGCCGTTTCTCCGGGGCATAGACTAATGTCTTCTCCCAAGGAAACAGTCGGTGCATTGGCTTGTGCAACCTCAACGATAGTATCTAGCTCACAACCCAGATTGTCTTGAATAAGGACGGTGTAAGAACCGCCCATTAAGTCCGTGGCCAGGTTGTTACTGCTGAGGCCCGCACCAAAGTTGTACTGATATGGAGGCGTACCTCCATCCGCTTCAACCTGAATACTGCCGGTGTTGGCATCGCAATCGCTGACTTGTAGGACCACACTTGAAACTTGCAGAGCAGGAGGTGAGCTGATGGTGTAGACCATCGTAAATACCTCGCCGGCTTGATCGCTTACCGTAAGTTCGTAATCGCCTGCTGCTAGATTGTCAAGTTGGGTAGAAGTGCTGGTAAAGCCATTAGGGCCAGTCCAGTTAAACTCATAAGGTATCACGCCTCCGCTCACACTAGGTGTTATGCTTCCTTGGCTTTCGCCGAAACAGTTGTTGTCCACAGTGGAGACGGATACATTGAGCGGTTCAGTCTCCGCTTCGATGGTTACAGAACCATCTATGAGATCCCCTTCAACTTCCAAGATGTCTATACCTTCAATTACTCCAATTTGGATAGGAGTAGGCGCATCAATAAAGGAGATCGGAGAACTTTCTCCGGCTTCGCCAAGCACTTGAAATTGTAAGGCGAAAATGATGGTCTCATCAGCTAGTGAAACACCAGCTACTTGCCCATCGAACCAAACAAAAGTGAGCCTTCCCTGATCGACTTCCGGTTCTCCGAAATTGAACTCCGATAGACCTGGTAAACCGTAGGCTTCATTCCCGAGGTATTGAATAATTGCGGGATCCCATTGTAAAGTGAATTGGACGCTGACAACATCTGTGAATTGCCATACTTGTACGGGTACACTGATTGTGGCCCCAACGGCGGTAGTCTCTTCGCTAACCCGAATTTCAGGAGTTTGGGTGTAGGCAGGAAGGAAGTGAAAAAATACAATTAGAGTGAGGACAATGTATCGCATGGTCTTAGGTTATATAGGGCTCCTGGAATTGGGGTAATCAGACCACTGGTAAATCCAAGAGGTTTGTTCTTTAGAAGACCACCCTGGAGCCAATTTGCATTGGCACCCAGGGTGGCTATTAATAAGTCAATCTCAATCTTTTAAGGCTGGAAAATGATCTTTTGCGTCTGCACAAAGGTGCCGGAGCGGAAGACCAGATAGTACAAGCCGGCATTAGGAAACTCGGTAGCATTCAGGCGAAGCTGATGATCGCCAGCAGCAAAGTTGTTTTGCTGGAACCAAATACGCTTGCCGTTCAGATCGCGTACTTCCATTTCAACGGGAGCTGCAGCCGGTAGCGAGAAGCGAACGATCGCCTGCTCACGGAACGGATTTGGAGCTACTGGTGCCAAGCTAATGGCAGCCGGAATAGTCGTTGAAACATCAGTGGTAACCTCAGTACGGTAGTCGGAATGAATTTCCAAAGCGGCACCGGTATTGGTGTAACCCACCGAGCGCATAGACGATACATTGGTCTGTACTCGCTCCTGCAATTCAATGTCAGTAGCATCGCTAATGAAGCGCAGTGTAAACAGGATCTCATCTGCTTGCAATTCCCAACCGTCTACGTTTCCGGTAGGATCAAACCAAAGGGTCTTGATCACACCTTCACTGAGTTGTTGCTTGCCGAAGTAGGTCTCGTTCAAGCCAGGTAGGCTTCCAGGAATCACTTCTACTAACTCCATTTCATATTGGTCAAACCAAATATCAAATTGGTAAGCAGAGATAGTGGTGTATTCCGCCGAACGGAACTGCACCAAGCGTTCGCCATACTCATTGACCGTTTCGGTGATTACCAGGTTGAGGTTACCATCCTCTTCCTCCAAGCCCATGGCAGAGTTGTTCACGTCACCAAGCTTCATGGCAATGAAGTCATTGTTGGCAGTGTCTCGGCGCAGCATGTCAAAATCAATGCTTTCCGGGAAGGCCTCTACTACTGGGTTGGTTGGGTTGAGGAAAGTGTACTTCTGATCCACAAAACGCCAAGAGTTGAAGTCTGGGAACTCCGTCGTAATGTTCAAAATCAACTGCTGAATCTTCACCAGATCAATACCGCTCACCAGACCAGAAACGTCTACATCGGCAGCGATGATCTTGTACGGAGAATCTAGCATCTGCACGTTCAGAATATGACGCTGAATAAGTGCCAGGTCAAGTGCGGTAACACCATCTACATGGTTGGTATTCCGTGTTGGAGTCACGGTATAGTCTTGGCCTGCTGTGAGGTCAAAGAACGCATAATCTCCAGCGGCGTCCGTCATGGTAGAAGGCTGGTCAGTGCAG
>JBCBWU010000362.1:0-4403 GCA_039816955.1 Bacteroidota bacterium | reverse complement strand
GGAGGAAAAGGCGTTTTTGGATCGTTTTAGTGAGTAAAAGCGGAGGCTCATCGAAAAAAATAAATGGATTTTTCGGCTGATAGTCAGTGGTTTACAAAAACGCCATCGAAAAAATTAATCTTCTAGGTTTTTCCGCCAAAAATTCACCCGTCAGATTACCATTCACCCACTGCTGCCAGCTTATCTTTCCAAGGCCTCCCCTGCTCCAGCTGGGCCGCTAGGCGGAAGAGAATATCCTCCCGATAAATGGCGGAGGTAAACATCACGCCAACGGGTAGTTGCTGATCGGTCCAATGCAGCGGTACGGACATGGCCGGCTGGCCTGTCATATTAGCAATGGGGGTATAAGGCATATAACCAAAAACCTTCTCGGCTAGCTGTTCGATATTGGCCTTCAGAAGTTGGCCCAGGCGCAAGCGATTGAGTATTTTGATCATCATCTGCTCCGCTGGCGTTCCCTGCAAGCTACCAATTGGGAAGGGTGCTAGAGCAACGGTAGGGGTAAGCAAGCAATCATAGGTTTGGTGGAACCGTCCTTGTCGGCGAGCCAGGTCATTCCACTGACTGCGGTAGTAAGCGTAATCGCCACCACTGATATGGTCGCCGAGCATGGCTAGGGCAAAGGTATTTTCTTCTACCTCAGACCGACGTACTTTGCTGCCGCGGGCCTGCCCTACCCGACGCAGCTCCGCACTGACCTCTCCCATAATGTGATACAGGAAAGTACGGGTTAAATCTTCTCTTTCGTAGGGCAGCGGAACTGCCTCTACCTCATGCCCCAGTTCTGCCAAAAGTTCAGCTGTACTTTCGATAGCTTGCTTACACGCTGCATCTACAGGTAAGCCCAGTGGGTGCTCAAACGAATAGGCTATGCGGAGCGTACCGGGCGCTTGAGTGATCTCGTGAGAAAAAGGTTGGACGGGCTGGGGAGCATGGTACAGCTCACCGGGGCCCGGCTTGGAAAAGTGATCCAGAAAGGCGGCACTGTCGCGCACACTGCGGCTGTTGCAACCTTCTACTACTGCACCGCCCCACATTTCACCGGAGCCAGGACCTAAACTAAGCCGCCCCCGCGAAGGCTTAATACCAAACAAACCACAACAGGATGCCGGCATGCGAATAGAGCCACCACCGTCGCTAGCCGTAGCCATAGGCACTATGCCCGCGGCAATGGCAGAAGCACTTCCGCCCGAGCTACCACCAGCAGTGTAAGCCGTATTCCAAGGATTACGGGTGGGCCCGAAGAGTTCGGGCTCCGTAAAGGGAGTAAGACCAAACTCAGGCGTATTGGTTTTGCCAAAGATGAGCAAACCCGCCTCTTCAAAACTATTGACCAAATAACTGCTCGCGGCGGATGGGCCCGAGGGTGTGGAACGCGAGCCAATGCGCGTAGGAGTTCCCTGTAGATGGAGTCCCAAATCCTTGATCAAAAACGGCACCCCTGCAAAGGGTGAGTTGGCATTAGCGCCCTCTTTTTCCAATTGCTCGCGAGCATGTTCATACAAAGGATGAATGATAGCATTGATACTAGGATTAACAGCCTCAGCGCGGGCAATGGCCAGGTCTAGCAGCTCAGCAGCAGTTATTTCACCTTGGCTTATCAGTTCAGCCAAACCCAGGGCATCATACTGGCGGTATTCGGAAAAGGTCATACGGTCGTATTTTCACCGTGAAGGTAGCGAAACTCACGCAGCCCTCTATTCCACATCCACTTGGTAGCGGTGGTACACGTAGCGATCAATAGCTGGCGTCCATTCAGCGACTTTAGGGTAAGCAGCGGGATTGGGAAGGCGTTCAAATTGCAAAAAATCTATCCGATGGCCTTCTTCATAGAGTGTCGTAGGTAGCGCTAAGCCCGGAAAGGTATCTTTCAGATTCTGGGGCAAAAAGGGATGGTTAAAACGATGCCGACCAGGAGCTAGCAATCCTCGTATATCCCGATAATGATCAGAAAAACGTTGCCCTACCTTATCCATCTGGACTCTCAAAGATCCTTCCTCATTCAGGTCTACCGATAGGTATTCCGGCGTCCAGTAGAATTGCTCAATTGGCTTTTCAGGACACTCAACGCGGGTAGGAATGGCGTCAAAGAGCTTCGAACAAAAGTGCTGTTCATTTTCAGCACCGCGAATGCTCATAAACAAAAGATGCGGTGCATCAGGATTGACGGTCCAGAGTTTGGCAATACCGTTTTCAACAGTATCAGCCTCTAGAAATACGACATCGCCGCGTTCAGCGTCCAATACCTCGGTGAAGCCTACCACAGCCGAACACTCGGGTACCTCAATTACATGAGAATGTACAAGCCGTGCCTCGGATGCAAAATCATAATAGTCTGGCCCATCGGCAAAATCAAGCAATACAGCATAGCGTTGGTCACTATCCGCTGACCGAATAACGAGATAGCAAAAAGGAATATGGACATAGAACTCGGGCAATTCTATCTGGAATTCCCTCGCTACGGGGTCTACAGCCATTTCGTAGAGGCTAAATAAGTCAGGATAAAGCTGCCAGTCCGCCATTGTTTCCGGTAGGTCTGTCACCCGTACAGAACGTTTTCTTTGATAATACAGTGGGAAATCTGGTCGGTAGATAGGATCGTACAATTCCACTGCCTGACCATAGGGGACATTCACATAAGTGGTCATCAGAGCCGCACTGCTGTCTGGCTCCGCTTCGTCGTAGAGTACTGCCTGAACGACATTCACCGCATAAGATGACCGACACCCAGTGGGGTAGTTAAGGAAAAGCGGATAACTCGTAAATTGCTGAGCAGTCCCGCTCCCTCCTAATTCATCGCTGAGGAACGCCCAAGGGTCACCACCCCAACTACTGAGAAATACCGCTGGACCTGAGGTTACATCAATCGCGCGGCCAGCTTGCTGGTCACAGTTTGGTTTTTCATTCTCTATTTGACAAGAAAAAACGGCCAAACACAATAGCATAAGTATTGTCGAACGCGCCATAGCATCAATGAAGTTTACTTGCGTGATTTTTGCTTTAAGATAACCCCATCTTAGAGTGGAAACACAAGCTGCTCATATTCCAAACTTTGCAACCAGGTTAATCCGGTCCCTTGCTGAGATCGCACATTGCGGAGGTACCATAAATAAGAGCCATTCATAGCGGGATAATGGAAAAAATTCATCGTCACGTTCTCCTGCAAAGCCCCCTCGTAAATACGATCCAAACGATCATCGCGCAGGCGAGGGGAGAAGGATGGGAAACGGAGTGTTTGTGGGCCTTCCGTCAACGGACTGATATAATCGCGGAAGCAAAGCTCAGGGACTTCTGTACGCGTGTAAATCCCGTTAATCTCTACAATATCAGCACCCGTGGCAGTTAATTCCATAGTGGGGTAAGTGTATTGCTCTACCTGGGCATCTATTTGCGAAGATATGACGACTTGGGTAGGCCATTCTTCAAACACTTGTGCCGATTCGTAGCGGTTTTCATCAGTCCAATTTGCGGTAATCAGGAAGGGGCCAACTGCGTCAGGGGGAAGTAAAGCCGTAAGCATATTAGCCGCTCCAATTTGCCGTCCGATGATGGTACTTCGTTGCCCGGTTATACTATTGATCCACTGAATTTCAAGCTCGGCAAAGGAAATATCCGTTGGCCAAGCGACGGTAGTAGACTGAAGCGCTAAAGGTTGAAGGGTACTAAAGCTCACATTTCTGGTAAGCTGCGAAGTAAGCAAGTCAATAGGCAAGCCGTGCCAATTCCCTTCCTGTTCCGTACGAATAGCCATTATTGCATCCGTACTGGTGACTTGAGCTGCTTGTGTTGTGATAATCAATACGTTCTCATCAGGGAAGTATTCGTATTCGTAGGGTGGATTGTTTTCTTGCCCAACGAAGGGTACAGAATTAAGCCAAAACCTTATGGAATCGATGGGTGGGCAATCTGTTATCACGATACTGCTTTCCGGCTGAAAGTTCACAATCCCATTGGAAGTGCGGGACGTAGATTGATCCAAGACACTCCCGCTGGGAACTTGGGCATATTCGTTGACGAATAAATTTTCGGCAATTAGGGTCGGACTACTGCCGCCTCCTTGTAGATAACTGGCAAAACTTACGGTATACTCATCTTCACAGGCATCCTCAAAATTCAAAAACTGGATCCCAAAAGTCAGGTTATCTAAGGGTTCATCAAAGCCCACATCACCGTTGGCCGCTGTCAGCCAAATGCGGGTATCCTGAAAGAATAAGGGCCGGTAATCCAGCGCGTAGGTCCCTCCGTCTGAACAGGTAGCAAGGGTGATCGCATCGTCATCCCCACAGCCTAAAAAAAGGAGGCTTGAACAAAACGATCCTAATAGCAAGATTTGCTTAACCAGGTTTTTACTTGAAGTAGTATTGAACATCTTATCAGGTATTATCTTGTCCTATGCCTCAGGG
>JBCBWU010000361.1:0-4413 GCA_039816955.1 Bacteroidota bacterium | reverse complement strand
TCCAGCGGTGATGGCCTCGATAACGATGAATTCACCTTCCTCATTTGGAATGACCAGGCCAACGTGCGAAAACTTTGAGCCCTGGACACCGAAGGTGACTTTTTCTATCGACTCACAAAAAGGGCCGCAGTCGCTATCCTGAAATAGCATATCACCAGCTTGTAGTTGGAAGGTCGAGTAATCAAAGGTTTTCGCTGGGCTGGATGCCGCTAGGGATTGCTCTTTCTCCTTGGATCCGCAAGAGAAAAAGAACAACAGTAGTAAAGGAATAAATAGTAATCTCATCATTCTTACTCCGCCTCAATTTTAGTCTTGAACGCATACAAAGCAAATGAAGCTAGCCAGTGTTGCCCCGCGTAGTCTCCGTCCGTGATTTTGGCAAGGGAATAGTCTAAATGCTCGGTTGCTAAATTATAGGCGTTGACATTGTCTTTCAATGGGTAGAGACACCAGGCTCTTGAAAAATTTACGCCATCTAGATGCACTAGTTTTCCATCCGAACGATCTCTTACTTGCCCTGGCTCAAGGGCTAAGTTTTGCTGGAATAAAGGTGGAAGAAATGCGACTGACCATGCTTTAAACTCATCTTCGGAAAGCACCTTGCGCATGATGTCAATTTCTTGCAAGCAAGGAGAGAGAAAGTCATAGCCACTGGGCTCCCAATTGATGGGGCAGTCTTTATCGTCACTATAGAACCGAAGAGCAGCTTCTTTGATGGCCGTGACTAAGGTATCGTTGCCAACGGTCTGTGCATAATCGTAAGCAAAACTGAGTCCAAAAGCGGTATTGGAATGCGTACCTACTCGAATGGGATAAACTAGCTTTGGAAGATATTCCAGATAGGCATTTGAAATGTATTCTGCTAAGGGACTAAGGTTCTTGTACCAAGCTTGTGCTAAGGGATCATCCCAAGTGAATAGCTCTTCTTGCAACTTGAGCAACCAGGCCCAACCATAAGTTCTTTCGAATGACCCACTTTCTGGATTTAAAGAGAAATAGGCTACTTCTTTTTCGATGTTTTCAGCCGTAAGGTTTTCGTTGAGCATTCGGATTGCTTGTTCCTTATTGGCCAGATCAGGAAATTTCTTTAGCAAATAGATCAAAGACCAGTGGCCATGAACCGCAGAATGCCAATCAAAGCAACCGTAGAAGGCCGGATGGTGCTCTGCCGGCATGGCCAAGTCACTTTCCTTGGCGATGACTAAGCCTGACTTGTAGGGAAGTGGATTTTGAATACAAGCCAAGGGTAATTCACTAAGCCGATTCGCCTCCGCAAGGTCTAATGCTATTTCCATGGTGGTTCTAGCGGCGAGTGGCGGAGCAGTTTCTTCATTATTCATATCGTCATTGCAGGAGTATAGGAATAAGGTACAGATGATGATGAGTAATCGAATGATATCCTTCATGTTCTTGTTGGTTAAGCGATTTTAGAGCGTACTGAGAGGCTAATGGTAATCAATTTTCATCATATACTTCTTCCATTTTTAATCCCGAGAAATTCTAGCAATCAGTTTTCCTTGAGCGTCATAGAAGGAATGGTCTTCTAATGTTATTTCCTCATCTAGTGGCATGGTTGACAATTTTTTAACGAGCTCCCTGGTGAATGATTTTATCCCCCTACTAGGGTTTGTAACTCCTACATCTTGCATATTCATGCGCAGCTGATAAATGTTTAGATAGTGTTTTACGTCCAGCATCCTATTCTTCTTTGGTTCTACCGTTTTTCCCCAGTTTATTCAGGTAAAGTGGATAAATGGATGCAAATACCATATTGGCCACTTTTTCATTTTTTTCGGTGGTTACTTTCATTGCTAATTGATTTATTCTTTAACCGGCTTAAAGATTTTTTCAAACGCATTATAGACGGCAATGTGTAAGGCGTCTCCGTGCGTTTTGTCCTTCAGGAATTCATAGAATAAATTGGTGTTCTGCTTTTTATTCTCATTCAATTTGTTAAACAGTTCTTTGGCTGTCCGTTCCATCACCTCCCCTTCTGAGCCTCCCGCTATAAATATTGACTTCGTAGCATCATAGGGTTTGGGTTGTCTATCCAATAACTTTTCATCATCCCACCATAAACTTGGACTAACGATAATGAAGTTATCAAACAGATGCGGCTTTTCGAAGAGAATTTCTGTTACCAATAAACCGGCTAATGATTGCCCAATAATAGTTTTAATGTCGGCGGTTTTGTAGGAAGAATCAATAAATGGTTGTAGTTCATTTTCCAAAAAGCTGATAAACTTTCCAGATTGTCCAGAGGTCGGGAATTCTGTTTGATCCAATTCACTTTCAGATGGGTACGTAAAATCTCTTTTTCTATCCACATTCCCTATTCCAACAACAATGGATTCAGGGACCATATTAATCCAAGAAAAAGACCCGAATTGCACAATTCCGGATACATGTATAAAGTCTTCATCGCTTGAGCCATCCAGCAGATAAATCACAGGATAGGTGTTCGAACTATCCGCCGAATAAGTTGAAGGTAAGTATATGTTTAGTACTCTGGTCTCACCTAGTATTTTTGAGTTGATACTAACCGTTTTACCGATGGAAAAATCAGCCTCGCTCACCTTTTCCGGTAGTTCTTGTCCTAACAATAGATGGGTTAGGCCTATTAATAGTATACTCAAAATCGTAGGTTTCATAGGTAGTTATCTAGTTGGCTATAGTTTTAACTAGTACAATTGGCCACGGCACTGGCATAGTAGCTGAGAGCGTGTTCTTTCCAAAGATCCTCTAAAAAACTTTGAATTTCAACAGGACGTTTTGACCTATTTACTCTTTTTCATACACTCAGCGTATTAATGCACTGTTCACTTGTTGTTACTAAGCTTTCCCCTCTTGCACAGCACGCTGGCTAGTTGCGGTAGCTAAGAGCAGTTTTTTGTTTTCAAATATAGCTCTTTAAACTAGGGTTTCACCTTCCTATTATCCCTTCTGATAAAGCAAGTGCGCAAATCAAAGGGTGCAAATGACTGCAGGCTCTAACCCAAACCGATAGCTTACCTTTGATGATCAAAAGAGGGGCCGCCAGACCGTTCCGAGTCCGGTCTGGGAAAGCTGGTCTATTGAAAATATTGTGCTCATTTTTCCAATAAAAAACGCACCTACCAGGTCTTCCCAGTAAGTGCGGATCAATTGTTCTGATTAACGTTCTACGGTAGTACCACCGTATCAATTACGTGGATGGTACCATTGGACGCGTTCAGATCAGTCTGAGTGATGTATGAGGTATTTCCCTGAGCATCGACCAAAGCCGGTCTACCATTCTTGATGGTCGCCGTAAGCGTAGTTCCCGCTACGGTCTTCATCTCAAAGTTCCCACCGGTGGCTTGGATGGCCATCACCAACATCTCGGCTGAAATATTTGTCGGTACGACATGGTAAGCCAGAATGGTAGTGAGTTGATCTTTAGCCTTTGGTTCTAACAGTGACTCCACCGTTCCTTTGGGGAGTTTGCCAAAAGCACTGTTGGTTGGAGCAAATACGGTGAATGGTCCGTCTGATTTCAGCGTATTAACCAAGTCAGCAGCTTGTACCGCAGCCACTAAAGTGCTAAAGTCATCCGCGGAAGCGGCAATGTCTACGATATCCTTATCGTGGTTATAGGATACATTGGTCGCATTACTGCGGTGGCTACCACATTGGGCGATAGCATACTGAGCGGATACAAAAAAACTCATGAGGGCGATAAAAAGGATCTTTTTCATTCTTAATTTAGTTTTGTTTGGAAGGTGAAACTTCCTTGATACAATCGGTTGACATTAATACCTACAGGAAAAAAAGCAGCTTGGATTTTTTGGGTCAGATTTTTTTTGAATTTTCTCGTGGGGGATGGTAAAATCTGAGTCGTTAGCTATGCTAAAGCTGCGGTTGTTAATTCTGGAGAATTGTATTTCACGCTTGGTAGGTTGTGCTCATTTCATTCGCGGTAGAAGCTCCCTACCGGTCGCGGTAGTGCCGACGAGCGTCGGCGATAGCCGCGTAACCGCGAGCTTGACGAGCTTTTCCCGTGAACGTAAGTGAACTTCAACCGCCTGCCTGCCCGCGAGGACGCAGCCGAGCAGGCAGGTGAGCGCGATAGCGCGAACACTACCTGCCAAGCCTTGTCTCAAATGACTAAGTATCACTACCAATTTGAAACTTCGCCAGCCCCTACCACTAAGCACCAATTGAACAAAAGCACAAAAACTGAGTTAAAGGTGCATGCTTTCTAAACAGGCTTATCAACGTATATGTGATCAACTGCAGGCTCGTGATCAAGCGTGTATACCGCTCATCTATGACCATTATGGGGAAGCCCTTTATGGCATTATCTACCGGATTGTAGGGCGGGAAGAAGACGCCGCCGAGGTCCTGCAAGATACCTTTGTAAAAATCTGGGAAAACGGGGCTACTTATGATCCC
>JBCBWU010000360.1:0-4472 GCA_039816955.1 Bacteroidota bacterium | reverse complement strand
GAATGGGGAAGGCAAGTCGCAGTTTTGCCTTCAACGTGATTTCAAAGCATTCAACCTGACTACTTTTGATGAGGCACTGATTGCCCATATCCAACAGAATAGAAACGTCTATCCTTCCTCAGTGCAGGTATTGCAATTGGAGCGTAATGGTGCTCCCCGTAGCGTCAAGTCCTTTGAACAAAAGGTCTTCGTTGGGCATGGCGCAAGGGATAGTATTTGGTTAGCGGATGAAAGCGGTCTTGCTTTGTACACTCAATGTTTGGAGGCTGGTGCAAGCGACCTATGCCAAGCCTTACATATTCCATCATCCAATTTCCAAACTAACTTAAGATTTGTTAACGGTAGTAAAATCTACCAGCAGGAGTTTTGGTTCCTTACCGCCCATTTCGCTCAAGCCGCTGCATTGGTGAACAAAGGAGTTGAAACCATTCCTGGCAGTGAAGGCTTCAGTGTTCGCGACATTTTACAGGTAGATAGTGTTTTGCTGCTTACCACTTACAATGGTGCCCAGCGTTACAATTTGGAGACGCGACAGCTCAAGGCGACCTTACCCGAAATTGGGATTGGGGGCTATGCCTTACACGATGCCGGTCAGCAGCTCTATATTGGCCGCCACTCTTATTCTTATCTAGTTGTGGATAAGGCTACCTGGTTACGGGAAAATGAATTGGCAGGTACCAGCTATCGCAACTTTAATGGCAGTGCTTTATTGGTCTTACCTGATAGTAGCGGGCAGGTATGGATAGGTACTCAAAGTGGTTTGAAATTCTACTCGCCAGAACAGCAGACTGTGCATGAGTTTTATAGCGCAGCCGCCGCCGGATTGAGTGATGCCCTCATCACTCAAATCGTAGCTTGTGATGAAGGCTTTTGGATCAGCTCCTCGGATGGTGTTTATTTGCTACAGCCAGAACTAGGCCTGATCTTGGATTCCTTTTCCTTAAGCACAGAACGCATCTTTGAAAGTGTCTATCCCTTGACAGCGGATAGCGTGTGGCTGGTAAGAAAAGAAGGAAATCCTATCCTTTGGGAACGCTCCGCTAATCGATTGACCGAGCTGGATATCTTTCGGCCCAAACTTGGAAACGACATACACACCATTGTCCGAGATCAAGTTGGCGCCTATTGGCTGCCGTCCAATAATGGGCTATACCGTTATGATCCAGAAACAGGAAGAGTATTACAATTGACCAATGAATCACATGGGATCCCCGATAATGAATTTAATCGCTTATCGTGGGAAGTTTTAGAAGACGGTCGATTGGCATTTGGTGGAATTAATGGAATTTGTTTAGTCAATCCAGCGGATTTCGTAACCGCCAGCCAGTCAGCAACACCCTTGTACATAACGAATTTGAGTTATAAGCTGGAGAGCCTGGATTCTTTATTAACACCGCTTGATCGTGATGCCTTACCTGACATATTTCCTGCTGATTTAGAGCAGCTTTCCATTGGTTTAGCGCAGCTAAGCCCTTTCCAGCAGGGACTACGTTACTTCTATCGTTTGGACAACAATGAAGATGCGGCTTGGGAAGAAATTGCTGGAGACCGACTCAATCTGGAACGTCTGCGGCCAGGTGCCCATCTATTGGAACTTGCCGTTAAGGGAGAATTTGATCAGATGCTTAGTGCTACTACCACTTGGTCATTCTTTGTACGCAGGGCATGGTACCAACAGTGGTGGTTTTACGTGGTGTTGTTGGTGGTGGCATATGGCTTGTTTCGAGTTTACCTGCGTTACCAGTTGTCAGTAGCTGATGACAAACGCCGAGCCTTGGAGGCATTGGTGCAAGAGCGTACTGCTGAATTAGAACAAGAGCGTAGTCTTATCGCTCAGCAAAATGATCAGTTACAGCGTCTTAATCAAGCTAAGGATCGACTATACGCCTTGATCACACACGAAATCAAAGGGCCACTACTAGGAGTGCTTGGAATGAGTAAGAAGATTGATTTCCTGCTTCAGCAAAACCGGAAGGAGGACATTAAGGGGCTTAGTAGAAAGATCGATCAAAACGCTCGTCAGGTTAGCCTCCTGCTTGATAACATGATCAGTTGGGGGCAAGCTCATTTTGACGAGCAGTACGAGTTGGTGACGGAACAAATCCCCCTCTTAGCCTTGCTCAAAACTATCATCCTTGAGCTGGAAGAGTTGGCGCAACTGAAGCAGCTCGAATTTTGCACTCAGATAGATGAGGATGCGATTATCGCCTTTGATCCCCAGGCACTTCGGGTGATTTTGCGTAATGTCTTACACAATGCAGTTAAGTTCTCTGAACCAGGTTCTACGATTGAAGTGCGTTGTGAAGCTCAGTTGCATAAGGTTAGATGCGTTGCTGTAGCAAGCATTGGAACAAGCTTTCCCGCCGACCTGGAAGAACGACTGCGAGCCCAACAGCCGATAAACTCTACCTTAGGTACTGCCCAGGAGCAAGGTTCTGGACTTGGCTTACGCCTCTGTCTGGTGCTGGCAAAGCGCAATCGCGCTACTCTGCAATTCAGTTCATCTCCGAATAATAAACAAACATCCGTTGAATTGCGCTTAATGTACCCCAGTTGAGCCTTTGGGTACGGAAGCTTAAGGCCATCAGACCCCTTGTTGTTTTGATGTTAACTGAATGTTAACTTTCTGAACAAATGACAAATCAGACTAATTTGATTCTGTAAAAGCAACACAGTTCTATTATTTTTGAAGCATACGATGACCTAATAATCCCGGTCTTATCTGTTTTTACCGGGTGTGTTTTGCTACAGTGTTGATAATGAAAACTTTGTGACTGTTACGCTAGCGCGAATTAGTCACCTTTGCTGTTTTAATGTTAGTTCTTCAAATCATAATTATTAATCTCATGAGTGTAGATTTACGATCTACGGTGGTTCTCAGAGTTTTCATGGCCATGCTTTTGTGTGCAACAGTAAGTTTTACTGTTAGCGCTCAGACCGTTATCGCTAGCCAGGACTTTGATACGCCACTGAACCTGAACAGTCAGATGATCGACCCTGACGGTTCAGCTTTCTCTTCTGCGGGTGATATGTTTGATGTTCGAAATGAATCATCAAGTTTACCATTCGCAATTTCCGATGACTCGGTTGATGCATCTTGTCGAGGGAATGCCGCATTCCCTACGGATAATCAAGGCTTTATCACCTGTAGTTATCCGGATGGCAATTTCTTTGGCGTAGTCGATCTGGATAATAATGATAATCCAGACGGAATGGGCACCGTTGACTGGGCATTCCAGATCGACGATGCTACTGACCTGGCGGTTTCCATCGACATGGCTGCCATGGGAGATTTTGAAAACTCCAGCGACATCTACAATTTCAGCTATTCGTTTGATAACGTCAACTTCACCCCGCTCTTTAGCAGTTCTGTTGACGAAGCGGGCGATCAGACTTACACGCTGGAAGATGGTGATATGTTCACTCTGGATGATCCGTTACAAATGAACGGTATTATCCTCAACGAGGCATTTCAGACGTTTACGGGCTCTTTGACCGGTACTGGTGCCGTACTCTATCTACACTTTGAGGCTACTAATGATGGCGGCGCGGAAGCTTTCGCTTTCGATAATATTGTCATCGAAGGAGTAGTAGCAGTTGAATGTAGTGATGATCTATTCATCTCCGAGTACATGGAGGGCAGTGGTAACAACAAATGCGTTGAGATCTACAACCCAACCAGTGAAACGGTAGATTTAGCAGCTCAGGCCTATAGCCTGGATTTCTACTTTAACGGCAGTGCGTCTGTTGGCACTAGCATTGAATTGGAAGGTACAATTGCTCCTGGAGATGTGCATGTAGTTTGTGATGATAATACTGACTTTGCTGGCCTCGGATTTACCGCTGATCAAGTTTCTAACCAAAGTTTCTTTAGTGGAGATGATGCGGTAGTTCTTGCTGCTGATGGTGTAGAGATTGATGTAATTGGCCAAATTGGCGTAGATCCAGGTAGTGCCTGGACCGGTGGTGGTGCCAGCACACAAAATCGAACACTTCGTCGTAAAGAAACGGTGACTTTTGGTGATCCGAATGGTGCTGATGCATTTGACCCTTCTGTAGAATGGGACAACTTCGCCCAAAATACAGCGGATGGCTTTGGTGAGCATACGACGGACTGTGAAGACGACGAGTCTTCCTGTAGCATTACCAACGTAGTGATTACCGAGGGACCAGCGTGTGGAGATCCACCCAATGATGATACGTCGGTTTTCACCCTGTCGTTTGATATTTCCGGAAGTTCAGGTAGCAACTACAATATTCTCAATCCTGCTACCAATGTCAGCTACGGAGTATTTGTTAACTCTGATACCACTAGCAGAACTATAACTACAATTGCAAGTGCAAGCTCTGGAGCTACACCCGGCACAACGGCACAGTTAGTTGTGGTAGATGCCGGAAATCCAAGTTGTGAATCTAACCCGATTCCTATCACGGTTCCTATTTGCCCACCTATTCTGTGTCCTACAGTAGAT
>JBCBWU010000035.1:0-41625 GCA_039816955.1 Bacteroidota bacterium | reverse complement strand
ATGCACTCGGAAAGCCTCTTCGCCAGAACCCACAATGGCTCAGGCTCATCAACACCACAAAAGTTTAAATCAGTTCTTACACTACTTTAATCCTTGAACACCGAGACTGTGACAATTAATGGAAGAAAAAATTGTGGAGCAGGAATTACCACCTGATAGGTTGTGTAACCATATTGGAGGTTTTTCAGTACAAGGAGATACCGTTTCGGACAGCACCCAAAACTGCAATGTCCGAGTCATTTTGGGGCGCCCAGAAAAAAAAATCCTTTTTTTATGTCACACATCCACGGCCCGTCGATTATCACTATTGAAAACCTGTGACAGGTGCAACGTTTTGGATTCCATCCCCCCTGATTTCCTTATTTCCTTTGCGTTTGTTCACAAACTTTCCAACTGTAATCTTAAATTTTGTCTAAACACTACCTTGATGAAAAACGCATTATTACTTGCATTGCTCCTTTTGAGCGTCGTTGTCTCTTATGCTCAATCACCAACCCCTCATTCACCCAATCAGATCATCCTTAGCTTCTCCAATAACTCAACTCAAACAGATCGGCAAGATGTGATTGATGATCTAGGTACATTATTACAGGGGTCTAATGTGCTGCCGAATGGTACTACTGAAATTGGTCAATATGTTTTGGTCCTGGTTTCTGGCTATCCTGTAATAGTTGACGATGTGGAGTACTTGAATGAAATTGATTTGATCAGTACCATTCATGGTCACCATGCCAAAGTGGATGGTGCTGACCTCAACTATGTTTTGACGGCAAACCAATACAGCTTTAATGCTTTTTTGGGTGCTAACAATTTGGAGGCTTATAGCCCTATTTCTGCCAGTTGCGAGGCTAATTACCCGGGAGGTCCACTGGATGGTGATATTGAAGCATCCGAAGCCAGGATTAAGGTTGGGGTACTTGATACTGGTCTTGATCCCTATTATCCAACGATTAATCAGTATGTCGTCGCTGAGGTCAATGTATTGACTGATGATGTTGATCCTACTGCTGGTATCACCGTTTCTATTGGTTATGATCCTGCTAATCCGGTTGCACCAGACGATAACGGACACGGTACCGCCGTAACGGGAATTATTGCTGGACTTTCGGATCGTGCTGGACTGAAAGACAACAATCTAGAGTTATACATTATTAAGTGCTTTGATCAACATGGAAATGCCTCGATGTTCAACTTGATGCAGGCCATGCGCATTTCCAAAGCGCTGCAACTGGATGTGTTGAATCTATCCTGGAGTTATCTCACAGTAAAGGAAGACGAACATACGAACGCCCTAGAGGATGCAATTGAAGTTTTTACCACTACTTATAATGGCATAGTAGTAGCTGGTGCGGGTAATGATCGATCAGATTTGGAGGTAGATGCTTATGCTCCGGCGAGTATGCCAAATATGAATAATCTCATCACCGTTGCTGGTACGGTTGGCGAAGACCGTGGCTGCCATGGCGGTTTAGCTACCTTCAGCAATTTTGGTGAACCAGCCGAGATTGCGGCACCAGCGGCTTCTATTTCTGCCCCCGGATTAAATGGTTTTTGGGCTATCAATGCCTCCGGTACATCCTTTGCGGCACCAATTGTAACAGCTGCGGTTATCCAGGTCTGGATGGTTACTGAAAATCAGGGTCCAGTTTTAAGTCCGGGTGATACACATCCGGTTGCCCAAAAGGTGATGAATTCCGCCACCTATGTACCTATCCTAGATGCTAACGGCATTGAAGGTGCCGTTAACTTCCAAGTAGCTTGTAATGGGCCAGGATTGTTTTCCTTGCAATCTGGAGAAAATCAGGACGGTGAAGCTGGATTCGGGACGATTTCCATCAACCCTGAACTGTCTGGGGAAGGCTTTCAAGTGGCACCTAATCCCTTCAGTGATCATTTGGCAATATCATTTGGTGGAGATGCCGATGCTCCTGCTTATGTTGAATTGTTGACTTTGCAAGGAGCAAAGGTCTCAGAAATGTATCTGGATCAGCCGGTGGGTAACACCAGTATTAATGTGCCAACAAATCTTCCTGCGGGACCTTACTTATTGCGAGTACGTCAGGAGGGTAAGGTATCAGCAGAGATGGTTTTCAAGAACTAATGCCTCTTCACGATCCCTGTTGAATAGCAATTGCTATGGAAATGGCTAGGCGAGTTATACTCGACTATCAATAATACAAGTTAATAAGTGGTTGTAGGCATTGCCTCAACCACTGCTTTTTCCGGTATCTGTTACATTTGCAAGACTGTAGGCACGAGCCATATTTATTTTTACTAGGGAACATTATCATGAAGAAATCACTCATTTGTTGGCTTATCCTCCATGCCTTCTTGACCAGCTACGCCCAAGATGTTGATAGCTTAGTAGCTACCGCTGTAGAAAGAGCAGAGGTGTTGAGGGTGCAAGAAGAGGATTATGCTGGAGCAATTGAAATACTACAAGAAACACTGGAAGAGCTGCAGGAACAAGGTGTTCCTGATGGTCCATCCCTCGTCTCTTTGTACCACAAATTGGGAGTGAATTATTACTCCTTTGGTAATTACGCGGAGGCTGAGCCTTACCTCAGTAAAGCGCTAAGCATCCGTGAAGAAATGTATGGAAGAGTACATGTTGACGTAGCTAAGGGCTATTATGTTCGAGCTACCGTTAACAAAGAACTCCAGTTGTATGATGAAGCCCAGAAAGATCTAGAAACGGCAATATCCTCTATGGAAAAGGTCTTAGAATTAGGACAATCTAATGAGGCCTACCGTTTGATCTGGATGTTCGAAGAGTGTATTTCTTTACAATTTATCTTGAAAAACAATACGCTAGCGCTGCAATATTGGGAAAAAGCGTACGATTACTACGCCCAAAATGAAGAGGCCAATTTCCAGGATATCATTCTGCTGTATGATTACAAGGGGCTGATCTATTATAATCAGCAGAAGTATGATCTCTCTAAAGGTGCCTATAATGAGGCCATTCAATTATTTGAGAAATATAACCAGGGAGATAACCTATCGATACCGGTGTCCATGGTGTATTCTCATTTTGGCGTAATGCAATTCCAGCGCGAGAATTATGCTGAAGCGGCAGAGAACTATGAAATTGCTCGTAGTGCGTTTGAGTATTTATTGGAGGCGTATGGCAGCCCTTGGATGTACCAAAATTTGGGGGTAGTCCACGCCAATTTGCTTGAATTAACGGGCAAGCTTGGACAGTATGATGTGGTACAGCAACACTTTGATAAGGCACTTGACTACTACTTGAACGGCTTCAAAACCTTTTACCATCCAAAGGTTGCTACCCTCTATCGAGATTATGCGCAGTTGGAAGCGGATCGAGGGAATACCAGAACAGCCTTGGCCTTAAACCAAAAGTCTATCCAGGCCCTCATTCCTGATTTTAAGACGGAAGATCCACTACAGTTAGTAGATCTCGGTCAGTACGTCATTAAAGACAAGATCGCTTGTTTAGAAACGCTTCGGCAGCGTGCTAAGCTCCTCATGAGTATTAGTGAAGAGGAAAGCGGAGCAGAAGAATACTTGGCTTCTGCTTTCCAGAATTACCTCACGCTTGACACTATCATCACTCAGGTGCGTCAGAGCTATAATGCTGCTGGATCACAATTTGATCTGATTGAGCAAAGCTATCCCATCTACGAACAGGCGATTGAGGCATCTTTGCGCTTGTATGAACAAGAACAGGAGCAGACCTATCTGGAAACGGCCTACTATTTTGCGGCCCGCAATAAAGCCCTGGTATTGCTGGGAGGTATGCAGGAACAACAAGCCCGGACTGACTCCGCCATTCCGGCAGATCTCAAGGAACGGGAACGCAATCTCAAGAAATTTATCCTGCGATTGGAATCGAATTTGTACGATCTCCAGGGCGAAGGAGAGAGTGCCGTACTGAAGGATAGCTTATTCAACCTGCAGCGAGAGCACCAAAGGTTGATCAGTGAGTTCGAAACAGCATATCCGGACTACTATGCTTCCAAGTATGGTTTCGGTCAGGGGGTGAAACTGTCTGATTTTCAACGACAATTGAAATGGGAAACTGCTGTGATTGAATACTTTGTCGGAGAGGAGTATCTCTTTTCCTTTGTCATCACCAAGGAGGGCTTTGACTATCGAAAAATAGCCAAGCCTGCGGGTTTTGAAGAACTCGCCTGGCGTTTTCGAGAGCAAATTCAAACTCAACAAAACTGGAATGAAGCAGCTTTGGAAGCTAGTCACCAACTGTATCAATGGCTGTTGGGTAGGTTGTTGTCTCGACCGATTATAACCGATGATGTTAAGCATCTCGTCATTATTCCGGATGGTGTATTGATGCAATTACCCTTCGATGTTTTGATAGAGGACCCTGCCAGTAGTCAGCTCAGTTATTTATTGCGGCGCTATGCGATCAGCTATGCCTATTCTAATCGCTTGTTAATGGGTGAGAAGGCTGGAACTTCCGCCTCCAGTACCTTTGCTGGCTTTGGTCTGGAATACGATGATTATACCCTGGCAGGCCTGTCGGCTTATGCAAATATTGAGACCGGCAATCTAGCCGATGCTCGTGCGCTGGGTAAACTGCAGTATTCAGATGATGAGATCCAGGAAATCGCTGCGCTTTTATCTGGTGATCAATGGATTAATACCAACGCCACCAGAGCCTCTTTTCTAGAGAATGCCGATCAATATGCCATTCTTCACCTGGCCATGCACGGTGTACTTAATGAGGAATCTCCAATGAATTCTGCCCTGGTATTCACCCGGCAGAATGACAGCACAGAATACTTCCTCCGGGCAGCAGATTTGTACAATATGAAACTCAAGGCGGAGATGACCGTCTTGAGTGCTTGTAATACAGGAGCGGGTGCCTTACAAAAAGGGGAGGGGGTTCGTAGTCTAGCCAGGGCTTTTTCCTATGCTGGTTGCCCCAGCCTGATCGCCAGTTTATGGAATGCTTCGGATCGATCCACAAAAGACATTCTGATCTTGTTTTACGAAAACCTCAAGGAGGGGATGTCCAAGCACGAGGCTATGCGCCGGGCAAAACTAGCTTATCTGGATAGTTCACCGCCGGCTTATCAATCTCCATATTACTGGTCGCACTTGAGTGTAATTGGTGATAGCAGTGAGTTGGAAGTACTTTCTGGTTCACGCTTTGGCAGGTTTGCCCTGCCCATTGGTTTACCGCTGTTGATCCTAGGCGGGTTGTTCTTGTGGTACCGCCGGAAAAGCGCCTAAAGCACCCAGACGTAAGGCACTTCCGAAAGTACCCAGACGTAAGGCACTTCCAAAGTGCCTTACGTCTAAGCGGCTAGCTAGCTAGCCGCTTAATTCCCGTTCACCCGGTTCCGCTCGCTGGCGGAAGACGAGCGGCGGTTTTCCCGCTTCTTCAAGCTTTGGTTACCGAAGTTCCAGGTAATCCGCGTTTGGAAAGTAGGGGCCTCCCAACTACTAACGATGTCAAAGTCAAGGTTGGCGTAGTCTACGCGTCCGTTGAAGAATTTCTGTACAATACCATCGGCACTAAACTGTACGCGGAGTTTGTTGTCGAAGAACTTCTTCTGGATACCGGCATCCAAGCCATAGAACGTCTCGTAGCGAATGATTCCATCCAGGCCAGCACCCTGCATCCAACCGGTAACTTCCAGCTTCCAATCTTGTGGGAGGTTTACGTTCACCTGCAAGAATGCGTTAGTAGTCCACTGATTCTGCAAGAATTCAGTATTTAGGTAGTCATCATCCTGATAGTCGTGGTAGAAGACCATCACACCACCGTAACCACTTACGGGCTTGGCAATAAAGTCAAGTGGGAAAAATAAGCTACCACCGTAGCGGATGTAACGATCCAGATTGATGTCCGTTTGGAAGGCTTCTCCAGATTCATCGTCCTGCTCAATTACTTCCGTCAATACATCAGAAGTGTAATCATAGGACAGGTTGAAGAATGGCTGCTTTTCGTAGGTAAGCGAGAACTGGCCACTATGTGTAAGTTCTGGTACCAAGAAGGGGTTACCCCTTTGGAAAGTAAGTGGATCGAGGTAGCTGATGAATGGATTTAGGTCGAAATAACCAGGCCGTTCAATCCGGTAGCTGTACGAAATACTGGTTCCCAGTGGTCCTATAAATGGTGTGGTCAGGCTGAGGCTCGGAAATACTTTGGCGATGTTTAGATTAATGGTACTGTCCAGCGTCTCACTGTAGCCTGTTGCTTGCGAGTTTTCGTAGCGTAGTCCCAAGTTGGCTTCAATACCTCCTTTAGAATACGCTAGGCTGGTGTAAGCTGCGTAGATTTCTTCGTCGTACTGAAACTTATTGGAGAGCAAAGCATCGTTTATCCAGACATTGTTCTCCAGAATACTGGCCGCCAGTTCGTTGTCTAGGCGCGTGACACTCACTTTTGCACCAGCATCAAAACGGAGGGTATTATTGATAGGCAGCTTATAATCAATCTGACTCGCGTAAATCCGCGTACTGGCTGGTGTTTCGTTGCGGCGATCCTCAAAATCTGCACCTACTGTAAATAGCTCCGTGATCACATCACGGCGATAATCCGCAACGTTGACATCAAAGTTGAAAACCTGTCCGCTGGTATCTATCTCCCAACGGTAGAAGGCGTCTGCGGTATAGGAGCGCCAGAAACGGTCCTGGATATTGTTCGTTACCCAATTGGACAGTTCTTCGTTCTCAGCAGTCATAATGCTGGTCCGGTTTTCACTGGTCCGGTCATTGTTACTGCGGTAGGCATTGGCGGATACACCCACTCGGTGTTGGGAGTTGATGTCGTAGTCGGCACCCATGTTGAGGTAAAAGGAATGAGGATCTCCGGGTTCGTAGTTTTCCTGGACGTAGCTGAGGTCACCCACGGCACGGTCTAATTCGAGGCGTTCTACCCAAGTACGGTTGTTGTAACCAGTAGCGAAAGTAAGGTTCCAAGGGCCATTGCGGTGGTTCAGGTTAGTACCAATGCGGTATTTAGGCAGTTCGCCGTAGCCAAAGCCGGTAGTTACATTACCGTTTGTGCCATAGAGGGCATTTTTCTTCAGCACGATGTTGATCACACCACCGGTACCTTCTGCGTCGTATTCGGCACCGGGTTGTGAAATCACTTCAATCTTGGCGATGTTATCGGCCGGCATCTCGTTGAGTAGCGATTGGATATCCATATAACGGGTCGGACGGCCATCAATCAGAATGGTTACGCCATTGCGGCCCGCCATCGATACGCGATCATTAACCACTACCAGGCCTGGCACCTTCTTCAAAAGATCAGTGACGCTACCGCCCTGGCCAGTGATGCTCTGGTCTACGTTAACGACCAAGCGGCCAGCTTTTTGTTCTAGAAAAGGTTTGCGAGCTACTACTTCCACTTCGTCTAGCACCATTGCCATGGCAACAACTTCAATAACGGGTAGAACCTTGTTAGTGCCGTCCATTGAAAAAGGAGTAGAAAAGTAATCGTCAAAACCAATTCCCTGTACACGCACTATGTAGTCACCAGCATCTACGTCTTGAAACTTGTAGTTACCTTTTTCATCAGATAACTCAAGTTTTACTACGGATGAATCAGCAGTTACCAGTAATAGAACATTGGCAAATTCTGCGGCAGCACCTTCGTCGGTGATAATCTGTCCACTGATATCAGCGCTTTGGGCAAAGAGAGCGAAAGAGGAGAAGCACACTACAAGTGTGCAGCAGAGTCGGGTGTAATACTTCATAACAGTCGGTTTTCAAACTATTTTCAAGATGCGATCTAAACTATTTTGGTGTTCAGAACATCCTGTTTTCAGAGTAAAGATGTGAGTGTTGCTACAACACCACTATTTTTTCCGTCGAAAAAGTCAATTAACTGGATGAGCGGGAGAATTTGTGTCATGAATCGCTCGCTAATCCCGTTTACTACCCATTTGAGTAGGTTACGACTAAAGGACGAGTGAAAGGAATGATAGTTGCAGCTTGCACATTTTTTCTTTAGATAAACCGACTTTTGCATTTCGTTCAAAACAAACCAAAAAAGCCGCATGGGAACTATTGTTGATTTAATTGGAAATACCCCCTTAGTAGAAATAACCCACGTCATCAATAAGCCAGGAGTGAAGGTCTTCGGCAAGCTAGAAGGGCAAAACCCTGGAGGGAGCGTGAAAGACCGTGCGGCTTATGGTATGATAAAAGGTGCGCTTGATCGGGGAGATTTGCAGCCCGGCATGCGCTTGGTAGAGGCTACCAGTGGTAATACCGGTATCGCATTGGCGATGATTGCCCGGGTGTTCAATATTCCCATTACGCTCATCATGCCCGAAAGTGCTACCGCAGAACGAGTACAAACTATGCGGGCTTACGGAGCAGAGGTGTTACTGACACCAGCGGCGAAAACGATTGAATACAGCCGACAATATGCGGAGGAACTCAGTCAGCAGCCCGAATACCTGATGCTCAACCAGTTTGGTAATGACGATAACTGGGGGATGCACTACCGAACTACCGGCCCCGAAATTTGGCGGGATACCGAAGGTAAGATCACCCACTTTGTGAGCAGTATGGGTACCACGGGTACTATTATGGGTACTTCTCGCTACTTGAAAGAGCAGCGCAAGGATGTACAAATTGTGGGCGTGCAGCCTACGGATGGCTCGCGTATTCCTGGGATCCGCCGTTGGTCACCAGAATTTCTACCGAAAATATATCAGCCAGAGCGCGTGGATCAAATCATAGATGTGAGCCAAGACGAAGCCAAAAGCATGATGCAACGTCTCGCTACTGAAGAAGCTATTTTCGGAGGTATGAGCAGTGGGGGAGCGGTGACTGCCGCTGCTAAGCTTGCCGCTACTTTAGACGAAGGTCTGATCGTCTGTATCATCTGCGACCGCGGTGATCGGTATTTGTCAAGTGGGATATTTAATACGGAAGACTAGGAAGAAATTAGAAATGGGAAGTACAACATTTCTATTTTCCTACTTCTCATTTCTAATCTTTTGACCGCTGTCTTTCCGCATCTTCCAACACCAGTCTAATACTCGCAACTACTAAGCCTGGGTCATCAATATGCACAAAGTGCCCGGCGCTGGCACTGTATAAGAGCATGCCATGCTCTACACTTTGGATCACATCCGTCCATCTGGCTATCCGATGTTGCATCTTCGAGCGGAATAAGGTTTCACTATCGTAGTCCTCGGACTTAAACTTGGGCGACATATCAAAACGACCACCAGTAATGATATGAACGGGAATGTTGGGCAGCGCTTGATCCCTAATTTCCTTGAAGTCGTTTGCGCGTAGGTCCGCAAGTACCTGACTCTCTTCTTGGATCGAGCTTGGTGGGGCACCACGATTGACTCGAATGGTCGAAAGTCGATCAATTTCCTCTCGGATGCGCTCATCATCCCAGCCGAAAACCCGATAGTAGTCAAGTTTATTTTCCTGGGTTTCGGTAAAGTCTCCGGGGTCAATAATGACCAGGCCGGCTAGTAGGTCCGGATAGTAGTTGGTAAAACCACGCACGTACACGCCACCCAAAGAGTGTCCAACGAGCACATAAGGAGGATCGATATGCTGGTCTTTGAGCAGCCTTACCAGGGTGTTGGCCACATACTCAATCGTGGGTAATTCGTCATCTGCTTCGGAGGCGCCGATTCCTGGCCGGTCGTAGACAAATACAGGAGCTAGCTCAGCAGCTTGGGGTAATATCCAGTCCCAATTGTCCATTGGGGTACCCAAACCACTCTCGAAGACCAGCACGGGCTGTCCTTCTTCTCGCTGCTCTAAACCTTGAGTTTTGACCCAAACTTTTGTACTGTCGAGGGTGACAAAGCGCTCTTGTGCCCAGGCGCTAAACGATAGTATGATAGCAGATAGGGGTAGCAGTAGACGAAGCATCTAAACTGTGTTTTATGAGTGATTGCCTCAGTATAAAGGCACGCTAAGCTAATAAATCATGAAGCTCACCGCTGGTAAAAGGTGTGAGAAGGGGTAATCGTTTATTGAATGGCCTAGTTTTTTAGAGATGCTATGTTTAGCAACGCTTAATTATTCAATTGTCGAAGGCTGCGGCGTAACTCAGGTGCCCAGCTGCCAATATTTACCAGGAGCTTTCGGAAACGGGTGTCTGCCTCGGCTTCCTGACTGCGCTTAGCATACTGTTGAATCAAGTTTACAAAGTCCTTTTTACTAATCTGGACTTCTTTGTATTGGGCCAGACCAATCAAAAGTGGGATAATTGCCTGATAACTAGCGTTTCGTTCATACTTCTTATCGCGTTGTAGCAAACGATACTTCTGAGCGGTTTTAATCACTTTAAGGTAGGCCTCCTGTAAGATGAGCGCTTCCAGGTAGACACTGAAGAACAAATGCCAGCGGTAACGCAGCACCTCCTTGCTGTAGGCGCGTAGAAAGTTATCGCCGTAGCTTTCGGCGTTCTGGTATTTCTGGTTACGGTTAAGTGCTTCCATGTAGAAGGCTACGAAGCCGACGCGATTATGGAAGTTGGAGGTCTTCTTCACTGCCGAAGCCGTATTCTGCATCAACTGCAAGGCTTCCTCATGCCGCTCCAGGCGGAGTAATACCGCACATAAGTTATTGACGTAAAGCGGGTAATCGTGATTCTGGGCCCGTATACTGAGGTACCCATAGTATACTGCCTGCTCGTAATCGCGATCCTGCGACTTGAGCATCAAGAGCGAATTGTAGAAGTTGAGCAGCAGCCGCCGTGAGTAGTATTTACCTTGTAGGAATTGCTCTTCTAGGTAGGTAAACTTCTCCTGTAGGATGTCGTACTTGCGGTAATTATAGCAGAGGAAAGTTAGGCGTACCAGAGCCAAGTGGCGTAAATAAATATCGAGTGATTCGTTGTAGAAGACTTCCGTTAACCATGCTTCCCATTGCTGAGATTCTGCTTCCTGACTCTGGTACTGCCCTACAATATCGGTGGTAGCAGTATGGATCTGTTCGTAGATGGCGCGGGACTGCTCGTAAGCAACTTGATTGCGTTGTAAAAACTCATCTACCAATTGGTGGTCCTGATACCGCAAGCGAATAAGCAAGAAGTGGCGGTAATGCTGAACCAGTTCGTAAAAGGAGTTGAAAAACACCCCTTGCTGATCCGCTCGAATCATCTTGAGCAGTTTCTTCTCGGCCTCCCGATCAATGCAGTCTGTCAGAATCTTCTGCTCTGTCTCCAGCATCCAACTCAATTGTTGATCTACATCTATGGCGCTCAATCGCTCGGTGATCCAATTCTTGAGGTGGTTATACTTGCGCTTGTCAATCTTGGTATCGTAGGGCGTAAACTGAGAGATATGTTGAGCGTTGTGATCAATGCGCTGTAGGATGGTTAGGCGTTCCTCATCTTGGAATTGCTGTACGGATAGCAGATACTGCGTCTCGTGTGGAAGCAGAGTGTTGGTGAAGTCCGTAAATTTCTGCAGCTTACTGCGCATAGTGCTTCGTTTTACACCATCAGCAATAGTTGTGTTTTTGGTTGCTTGGGGGGCTTTGCTCTAGATTCTCACACCACCATCTACGCTGATGGTAGTGCCGGTAATGAAGGCTGCTTCGTCAGAAGCTAAGAAAGCGTACACATTCGCTACTTCTGCCGGCTCGCCCAGCCGGTTGAGTGCACTTTTGCCTCGGAATCCGTCCAGGATTTTTTCTGGAATCGTATTGATCATCTCGGTCGCGATGAAGCCTGGGGCAACTGCATTGACGGTAACACCACGCCGCCCGAACTCACGGGCCCAGACTTTAGTAAGGCCGATTACACCGGCCTTGGTGGCTACGTAATTACTTTGTCCAAAGTTGCCTTGTAACCCCACTACGGAGGAAGCGTTAATGATGCGGCCCCCGCCCAATTCCTTCATAAATGGGTAGACCGCCTGCGTGCAGTTGAACACACCGGTTAGGTTTACATCGAGTACCTGTTGCCATTGCGCTGCGGTGGTCTTCTGTAGTGTAGCATCACGGGTAATTCCGGCATTATTGATCAGAATGTCAATACGCCCAAAATCGTCCTGCACTTTTTGTGCTGTGGTCGTCACCTTCTCTGCGTCCGTCGTGTTCACAAAATAAAAGCGAACATCATTTCCTTGCTCCCTGAGGCTTGCAGCGTAGCTGTCTCCGGCTTCGGCATTGATATCCCAAATGGCAATTCGGGCACCTTCGGCAATGAACTTTTCTACTGTTGCGCGGCCAATGCCTTGGACACCACCGGTAATGATTGCTACTTTATCTGCTAGCCTCATGCTCAAATTTGGTTTTATGGTTTGCATAAAATTAGGGGCGCCATGGGCGGAAGGTAGCCAAAATACGGAAAATTAGATGCGGACAAAGTAGTAATTAATGTCATTTGATGAGTTTAAATAGCTGTTTACCAGATTATTGTAAGATTATAAATAGGGGTTGACCAAAGTGTTAATGGTACAACCACAGGAGAATTCAATTAATTTCCGGATACCAATACCAATTAGACATGACCAAGTTTTATCTCACCACTGTGGCGCTCACCCTTTGTTCTTTCCTGGCAGCGGCACAACAATCATCAGATATGAAATCATGGCAATACCCCTATGATGTGCATCATATAAGTGTTCTGGATAGTTTAGAGATCGCTTATATCGATGAGGGTACTGGGCCGGTTGCTTTATTTATTCATGGTTTGGGTAGTAATCTCCAGGCGTGGAAGAAAACGGTAGATACCCTCCGGTTGCATCATCGCTGTATTGCCATTGATCTTCCTGGTTATGGTAAGTCCAGCGGTGGTGATCTTCCGTACAGCATGTCCTTTTTTGCGGATGCAATTATCGCTTTAGTAGAGGCTCTGGAGTTAGAAGAAGTATCATTGATAGGGCATAGTATGGGCGGTCAAGTATCGATGCATGTTGCCTTGCGAAAACATCCAAGTATTAAGCACCTGGCGCTGATGGCTCCAGCCGGGTTCGAGCAATTTACCACTGAAGAACAGCAGTGGTTTGCCACTTACGTTCGCCCCGCATTTATCCAAGCTACATCTGAAGCACAGATCGTTCGCAACTTTGAGTTGAATTTTCACGAAATGCCGGATGATGCTCGCTTTATGATCAATGATCGACTTGAAATGCGCGCTGATACGCAAGCGTACGAAGCCTACAGCGAAATGATCCCCAAGTGTGTTCAGGCCATGCTGCAGGAGCCAGTCTTCAGTCAATTGGACCAGATTGCCATTCCTACCTTAGTGATCTACGGAGCTGAGGATGAATTAATTCCAAATCGCATTTTGCACCCTAGCTTGACTACCTCGCAGGTGGCAGAAGCAGGAACACGAGCCTTGGGTAATGCGGAGCACCATATGTTAGCATCCGCTGGGCATTTTGTACAATGGGAGCAGTCTGAAAAGGTCAATCAGCTGTTGATTTCCTTTTTTCGGTCCAATCCTTAGTCTTACCTACTTCTGAATTGCCTTTTATAATTGATTAACAGCGATTTATGGTTCAAAAATTTAATCGATAAGGCTTTTAGTCAACCCCATTTTTGTAAAAAGTCTGGTTTCAGATGCACGAGTGCTTATCTAATTTCACTCGCCGAATAATAGTTGCTTTAGCGAGCTATTGCTAGAACAGCATTTCAAAATAGCGGCTGTTCTTGTAAAATTATTTTGAGCGGTTATAAAACACTAAACTTCATGAAAAGACTTTTTACCCTAACCATGTTACTTTGCGGAAGTCTACTGGCATTTGGTCAGCAGGGCACGATTTCCGGAAAGGTGAGTGACGAAAGTGGCGAAGCACTCATTGGAGCCAATGTGCTGTTGGAGGGCACTACGGCTGGCGCCAATACTGATTTAGATGGGATGTATACCATCAAGGTGGATCCCGGTATTTATACGATCTATGTTTCCTACGTGGGCTACCGCGATCTCCGCCAGGAGGTAACTGTTGCCGCAGGAGAAGAGGTGAAGCTAGATCTGTCCTTGGGTGCTGGAAGTGATCTGGATATGGTCGTTGTTTCCGGTAGTCGTAAACCGGAAAAAATCACCGAGAGCCCAGCGACGATAGAAACCATCTTTGCCCGAGAAATTGAATCCTACGCTGGTAGTCCAGCCGATCTTGTTGCACGCCAGAAAGGTATCGAGTTCTTCCGGGCTGGTATCGCGGCACCCGCCTTTAATATTCGTGGCTTCAACTCTAATTTCAACGCCAAGAACCTGCAGGTGACCGATGGCCGTTTCAGTACGTTGGTGGCCACTGGCCTTCCGCTAGGACCACTCAATACTACTATCAAGGAGGATATTGAACGTGTTGAGATCATTCTTGGTCCTAATGCTACGCTCTACGGGCCCAATGCCCATAACGGTTTGCTGAATACCATTACCAAAGACCCACGCACTTCTGCTGGAACCACTATCGCTCTTAACGCTGGAGTGAATGGTGATGGAAACCCGCTGTACTCTGCTCGTTTTCGTCACGCGCAGGTGGTAAGTGATGCCTTCGCTTTCAAAATTATGGGGGAGTACTCTGCTGCCGAAGAATTTGAATGGTCGGACTCCATATACATTGACCGCCTGGATGCTGCTGGTAACCTTAGAGGCACTCCCGAATACCTGGGGCCAGATGGAATCAGTGAAGGCTGGAACGAATTGGAACTTAATAATGACGTAGATTTCACCCGACTGGAAGGAGGTTTCTTTTTCACCCCCTCCGATGATTTTGACATTATCTTAAATACTGGCTACAGTAATAGCAATTACCTGTCGCCCACCAATGTAGGACGTAACCAGATTATCGACTGGCAGATCTTTTACACCCAATTGAAATTGGATTACAAAAACTGGTTCTTCCAGACGGTCTACACCCAAAGTAGTACGGATGATACGTATTCCATCGACGACCGCACCAAGGCTTACTACACGGGGCTTGATCTCCTCGGCTTAAGCGACGAAGAGGCCCGTGGCGACCAGTCTTTCTCCACCGGAGCCATCTTTAAAGATGATTCTGACCGCTGGAATTCTGAGGTTCAATACAACAACAATTTTGGTTCCCTAGAACTCATTGCTGGTGCCCAGTGGCAACAGGATCGGGCGAACAGTCTGGGTACCTACTTGCTGGAAAATGACCTGAACGAATTCTTTGATGGCGAGGATATCGTCGTAAACCAATACGGTGGTTATGCGCACTTGACCTACGATTTCAATCGGGGTTGGAAAGCATTGGCAGCGGCTCGTGCCGACTATCATGATGTGTACGAGTTTAACTTCATCCCCAAATTCGGTTTGTTGAAGATTGGCGATTTGGGTACTTGGCGTTTGACCTACGGTCAGGGTATTGCAGCACCGACCATCCTGAACATGTTTGGTAACCTCTTCAATGGTTTGATCTTAGGTAATGCCGAAGGTTTCGACCTCGTTGGTGGTGGCCGCCTGGATCCACAGCAGGTAGAGCAGTTACAGACCTTTGAGTTGGGCTACCGCGGTCAGCTGCAAAAGAGCAAGCTGTTTATTGATGCCAATGCCTACTACAATATCAGCCAAGACTTCCTGAGTCCAGTAACGACTTTCTTCGCTACTACGCGTGGTAAGACGCCACTACGTGAAGTGCAGGCGGATGCCTTGTATGATCTATATGCCGGTCTTGGTTTAGAAGGCCTGGTAGCTACTTATGTTAACTTCGGTGAGGTGAACACCTACGGTTTTGATTTGAACCTGAATTATTACTTCACACCAGAAGTAAACGCTTACGTCAACTACTCTTACTTCGACTACAGCTTTGATGAAGATAACCTGGAAAACGACTTCAACCGTGATGGTATAGTCAACATATTGGACATTCTGGTGAATGCGCCTAACCACCGCTTCGGTGCGGGTGTCAACTACAACGGCGAGCGTTTCTCTGCCGGATTGTTTGGCCGTTGGGTGCAGTCGTTCAATTACTTCTCCAGTTTCCAAATTGCCTCCGAAACCCTGACCAATGAAAACAATGAGCCACTCTTGTGGCGTGGTCGCCCGATTGTTGAAGACGCACGTGGTACAGACTCTTACAACTATGGTCCGCTAGGTGGTTTCACTACCTTTGATATGAACCTGGGGTATAAAGTAAGCGACGCTTTCCGCGTGAATTTCTCAGCGGTCAACGTCTTCAACCAGGAGATTCGTGAATTCACTGCTGCGGCACCAACTCGGGGAATTTACACACTTGAGCTGGTCTTCAATCTACCAGCGGTAGGCAGTAAATAGAAAGCTTCATAACGGATAACAGGAAAGTATGACCCTCGCTTGGATTCTCTTTAGTATTTACCTGCTCGGAACCGCCTATCTGGGTTGGTTGGGGCACCGCAAAACCGACGATTTCGGAAGTTTTGCGATTGGTAAGGGTGACTTGTCACCCATCCAAGTGGGGGTCACTTTAGCTGCCGCAACTGCTTCTGCTGCCACCTTTATCATTAACCCCGGCTTCGTCTATGTCCACGGTCTGGCTGCCTTTATGCATTTAGGTATCAGTGTATTTCTGGGTATACTGGTAATGCTGTGGATTTTGTCTTTCCGTTTTCGCCGAATAGGTGCGGATGCGGGAGCGCTGACAATTCCAGACTGGATAGGTAAACGCTATCAGTCCTCGGGCTTCTCCTTGTATTTTGCGCTGATCAACCTCCTGGCAGTTGCTTTTGTGGTTTTGCTGGTGGGAGGGATCTCCATCGTTATGCAGAAACTGCTGGGGGTAAATAACGTCACTGCGCTACTGATCACACTGGTATTTGTCACGGCCTACGTCCTTTTTGGGGGTACCTATGCGCATGTGTATACCAATATGTTCCAGGGTTTCCTCATGATTGGCGTCACCGTTCTGGTCATTGTTTCAGGTATTTGGTTGATGATGCAAGAGGGTAGTATGTGGAGTGTCCTAGCGGAAAAAGATGCGAATCTCTTGCGTTGGGTCAACCCGGAAAGCAACCTCTACAACGACTGGTTTTCGGTCTACCTCTCTGGGTTCCTAATAGGCGGTGGCCTGGTTTGTCAGCCGCATATTCTAACCAAGGCACTTTACGTGAAAACGGATAAGGCAGTTCGGCAGTACATCTACGTGTTTGCCGTCGTCTTTTTCCTTTTCACCCTCTTATTGCTGGCGGGCTTTTGGGCTCATTTGGTGGTGCCTGAGGACCAATTGATTGATACTGCTACGGGTGCCTTTCGCCAGGATTTGGTTATGACTGTCTACTTGCAAAGCATCTTTCCAGACTGGTTGTTTACGGTGATTAGTGTAGTGCTTTTGGCGGCGGCCATGTCTACGCTGGATGGATTGCTGGTTGGGATTTCTACGATTACCGCCAATGATCTAGTGCTCAATATCTTGGGGATGACCCGACGAAATAAACGCCTGTCAGCAGCTACCCAAATGCGAATTGCCTTGCGGGCTGGACACATTGTACTGGTGGTTATGGCGGTGCTGGTGTTTTTCGTCGCGCTCAATCCACCTAAACTTCTGGGGATTTTTGGTCAGGTGGGTGTCTACGGCTTAGTGTTAGCGGCTGTTCCTCCTTTACTGGCGGGTGTGCTTTATGAACGACCAAAAATCAAGCTGGTCTGGGCTATGTCGGTCTTGGGCTTGATCCTCCATTTTGGATTGTACTTTTTTGGTGAGCAGTTGTTTCCCACGTCCTCTTTGGCTTTCGCCAATCCTGGGGTTACCGCAGCGATCGCCTTATTATGCACTATTGTGCCAACGCTCTTATTTCATTCAAACAAATGATGCTGGACCTGTAAGCAGGCCAGACAATGATTATTATCCATGCGCAAAGCTATTATTGCGGGCTGCGGGGCCTATGCTCCTGAGCGCGTACTGACCAATCAATATTTTGATGAACTCTTGGGCCAGGACGTGAGTACCTGGTTGGAAGAAAATGTGCAAATCTTTGAACGCCGCTGGTGTACTGCCGATCAGTCTACCGCCGATCTCGCTGAACGGGCAGCAATCCAAGCCTTAGAACGAGCTGGCATTGCGGCCACGGACCTGGATTTGATCATCATTTCTACTGATACCCCCGAATTTGTCTCGCCCTCTACCAGTTCTGTAGTCCAACATCGATTGGGCGCCAACAAGGCTGGGACTTTTGATATCAATACCGCCTGCGCTGGCTTTGTGACGGCCCTCGATATTGGCTCCAAGTATATCCAAGCAGACGAACGCTATCAACACGTTCTAGTAATTGGCGCGTATGCCATGAGCAAGTACCTGAATATGGCCGATAAGAAGACGGTCACGCTCTTTGCGGATGGTGCCGGAGCCGTAGTCTTATCCGCTTCTGAAGAAGAAAACCGTGGTTTCCTGGCTTCCGAGTTGATTACCAAGGGGGAATACAACGAATGGATGGGAATCTACGCAGGTGGTACTCGTCAACCAGTAGATGCAGCGGTATTAGATCAGCATACGCACCAACTGCAATTCGTGCATAGGTTTCCTAAGGAACTCAACCCAGAAGTATGGAGCCAGATGGTTCGAAACCTCTCGGAGCGCATTGGTGAATCGGTAGAAGAGGTGGCCCGCTTTTTCATTACCCAAATTAATATCAATGCTATTTGGGAAACCCTGGATCGACTAGGCGAAGACCGGTCCAAAGGCCATACCATCATGCATTATTACGGTTATACCGGTTCTGCTTGTATTCCCATGGCCTTTAATGACGCTTGGGAGAAAGAATTGGTGAAACCTGGCGATCTCGTTTTCTTTGTGGGGTCAGGTGGCGGTTTAGCTTTTGCGAGTGCCGCTTTCCGTTTATAGAATATTAAAAAATAAGCTATACCGAAGCCGAAGTGGTTTGGGAATTCAAACCATCTTCGCTACGAGTATATACTCGCGTGAAGTCGTTTGGCAAGGCCCAAACCACTTCGTAAGCGGTATAAGTAAGCCAGAAGTATGAATCATGATTGGTCGGCAAAATGGGCGGTTTATCAACCGAAGCATCCCGCCTTCAAAGCTGCGGATACGGGCCAACTTATCAATTATTACGATCTAGATCGTCTCAGCAATCGCTTGGCCCATACCTTGGCGACGGAATATGGGGTGAAGAAAGGAGACCGTATTGCGGTACTTTCGGAGAATTGCCTGGAGTACGTACTGCTCTTCGTGGCAGCGCAGAAACGGGGCTTTATTCTGGTTCCATTGAATTATCGACTAGCCAGCCCGGAATTGGATTATCTCTTGGAAGTTACGGCGCCCCAGCTTCTGATTTGGGAAACGCAGTTTGCGGAAAAAATTAGCGCTTGTAAGCAATTTAACGCCAGCTCATATCACATGACGATTAATGCGCTGACTGCTTTTTGCGACCCAACACGACACGAACCAGAAGATCAAGATGGACCGATAGAGATCATCGAGCCGGATCATCCGATCTTTATCCTTTTTACCTCTGGTACTACTGGTTTTCCCAAAGGCGCCATCTATACCCACCGGATGCTGTTTTGGAACAGTATCAATACGTCCATGTCGCTACTTTGTAATCCGGATAGCCGCACGGTCAATTGCATGCCTCCGTTTCATACGGGCGGATGGAACGTGCTGACTACGCCTTTCTTGCATCACGGTGGCTATACCTGTATCGTGCGCAAATTTGAGCCAGAGGAAGTTCTTCGGTTGTTGGCCTCAGAACGTGCAACCATCTTCATGGGAGTGCCTACTATGCTCAAGATGATGGCGGATCTGTCGCTTTTTGAAACCATTGAATTACCCGACTTGCACTACATTATCGTAGGTGGTGAACCCATGCCAGTACCGCTCATTGAGCGCTGGCACCAAAAGGGTATTCCTATTCGGCAGGGGTATGGTATGACGGAGGTTGGCCCGAACTTGACTAGCCTTCATCAAGATGATGCCATTCGCAAAAAGGGCTCCATTGGTCGACCGAATTTTTACGTGGAGACAAAAATCGTAGATGAACAAGGGCAAGTGGTCCCAGATGGTATTCCTGGTGAATTGCTTTTGCACGGCCCAATGGTTACTCCAGGCTATTGGCAGCAAGCCGAAGCTACGGCCAAGAGTATTAAAAATGGCTGGTTTCATACGGGCGATCGGGTACGCCGAGACGAAGAAGGATATCTCTACGTGGAGGATCGCATCAAAAACATGTTCATTTCCGGTGGCGAAAACGTCTATCCTGCCGAGGTAGAACGGGTGCTATTGGCTTGCGAGCAGGTAAGTGAGGTGGTCGTTGTTGGCGTACCAGATGAAAAATGGGGAGAAGTGGGCCACGCACTGATCGTGCCCAATACTGAATTGGAATTTGACGAAAGTGTTTTACAGGACTTTTGCCGGAGTCATCTGGCCAGATTTAAAGTGCCCAAGTATTTTCAAGCAGTAGCGCAACTTCCGAAGAATGATACCGGAAAGATTGACCGCAAAGCACTTCGCAAATCCTTATTTGCTGAATAGTTGATCCACCGCGGCTTGTGGTGAGATTGTGCCTGTTTGCACAGCTGCTTTGAGCTGCTCCAACTGATCTTTTTTACCCGTGAAGAAGTCTTCCAATATTCGTTGTTGCAGTTGTTGTTCAAACCAGTGTAGGGCTTGCTGTTGGCGATTACTCTGGAAATAATCATTATCACCGGCTTGTTGGCGAAACGCCTTGATCTGGGCTAGGATTTCGCTTAAGCCCGTTCTTTCTACCGCGGAACAAGTGAGTGCTTGGGCAGTCCATTTACTTGGTTTAGGTGGAAATAAATGAAGCGCTTGTTGGTAAGCAGCTCTTGCTTTTTGGGCTGCTAACTTACGGTCATCATCCGCTTTATTCACCGCAATGAGGTCGGCCATTTCTACGACCCCGCGTTTGATACCCTGCAATTCGTCACCTGCTCCGGGCAGCAACAGTAAGAGGAAAAAGTCAGTCAATTGGTAAACAGCTACCTCAGATTGTCCCACACCTACCGTTTCCACTAGGATGAAGTCGTAACCCGCTGCTTCGCAGAGTAGGATCAGTTCACGTGTCTTCGCTGCTACACCCCCCAGCGAACCACTTGCGGGGGAGGGGCGGATAAAAACATCTGGATGGACGGATAATTCTCCCATCCGCGTCTTATCTCCCAGGATGCTACCGTGGCTGATCTGGCTGCTCGGGTCTACGGCGAGTACCGCTACCTTGTGTCCGGCCTTCAGGAGTAGCTTGCCAAAAGACTCAATGAAAGTGCTTTTTCCGACACCGGGAACACCGGTTATAGCTGCCGATCTGCAGGCTTGGTACTTTCCACCAAAGTAATCGCTTGCCCTAAGATAACGCGCTCGCCGGCCTCGATCCCTTCCAAATAATAGGAAGCAGGATACTGCTGACGACGCCGCTTGCGCAAGTGCGGATTCACGCTTGCGGGTATCTGGTCTGGTTCTGGTTTGGCACTCGTTTTCTTGGCCACAAATAGACAACTTAAAGTTAAAAACTTATTAAAACCCTATTTTTCGTGTGACGATCTTTCTGTTCATGCGTTGCAATAATGAGTCCGGAACACATTTTTGATTAGAACGTAATCACAGCAACACTACCGTATCCGGGCTCATTTTAATTAGAATTAGGATCAGAATTAGAGTTAGAATTACAGGTTAAACGCATCAAAATCACCTCTGCCCATGAGAGCAGTATTCTGTAACTTTAAGGCAGTATTCCAAACATGGCGTTTGTTCATTTTTGTCAATCGCAACAAAAACGAACCCAAAAATGCTCGTCCCGCTAAACTCCCTCCGGTCAAACAGTACCGGGACACCCACCCGCCACACATGATAGTGCAAAAATTACAGTGTTCTCCATTTGATGCGTTTAACCTGTATTCTTTACTTCTAATTGAAAAAGACTAAAATTGAATTCATCTATAATCTCCTCGTCCCAGGTAGAATCTACTGATATTCCCTATTCGTAAAATTGATCAAACAATAGCTCTTTCCTCAGGCGATTGTATTCTTCAAATTTGTCTTTATCATACTCATATGGTTCCAAAAAAGCGGTAAAACTATTCTGCTTATTCTTTGCAAATCCTATCAAGTTCTGTGTCGTAATCACTTCTTCAACCTTATACTTATTTTCATCAACATTTAGCATTTCACCCCCTCTCTTAGCCTGGCTTGTTAGCGTGTCTAAAGTTGTGATATGCCAACCTGAAGGCACGGTCAGCTTCCAATTAATTTTATCGCTGTAAAAAACGCTAGTTTCTACATCATAGGAGCCTTCCTGCGTTACTTCAATCTTTGAAGAACACGATAGATTTATGACTAAGAGTGCAAAAATTATCACAACATAAAAGTGATACTTCCTAATGCCATTTTTTCGGATCATTCTATTTTTGTTTCCGGTCGGTATCTAATTGCTACTTACTACAAACCGCAATCCCATACTCAGTGAAAGGGGATGCACTTCTATATATAAAGGGAATTTTAGTCTCTCCCCGCAAATTCAGGTAACCGATTTTACCATCTTTCCGAAAGGGGTCTAAGCCAAACGGAAACCGTAAGTATGCGGCGGGCGAGTAATCAAAGGGCACCAGGATATTTCCAGTACGGTCAACGACAGCATACTTATTTCTTTGCTGTACTACCGTAAAATCTTGTCCTTCACGAAAACCCTCAATGTTATCGCATTCAAAAGGGATCAAGATTTGATTAGAATAGTCAATTACACCACATCGACCATCTTTCCACGCAATGATGGAACCACCAGCGTCAGCTCGCAATCCATCGTATTCCAATGGAATTACCACTTCCCAATTTTCATCGAGCATGCCCTCCTTGCGATCCAGTTTTACTCTTCTCAATCCGTAGCGGAGGGGTCCAATAAGGTTATAATAGAGTGGTACTACTGATTCCCGCTCTCGATTTATATATCCCTCCTTACCGTTCGTTTTTATCCGCGCCAAGCCGTCCTCAGCAAAGACTGATTGCAGGTGCAAGCCCCTGGCATCGTAGATCGTATCTCCCTGGAGATTAATCAGATAAATTTCATTGCCAATGCCCGTGTAAGATTGCCCATCTAGGAAATCGCGGGCCCAGTAGTACTGACAAGGGATAACTTCTTGGCCGGTATGATCTAGGAAACCGAAAAAAAGTCCCTTCATAACCTGTAGCCTTCCTTCGGAAAACACACTCATCCGATTATACTGAGGAGTGGCAAGTACTTGTCCCTTCCGGTCGATCAATCCAAATCGACCGTCTTGTTTAACCTTATACAAGCCGTCCATAGCAGCGTGTTCCCCTGGTGCTTCGTATTGGAATGGTATCACTTGTTCTCCTCTGCGGTTGATGGTTCCGTAGCGGAGTTCTCCATCCTGCATTTTTCCTACCCAAGCTAAGCTATCATGAAAAGGTTCACAGCGGTCATATACAGAACGGATAACCGCCTGCCCAAGGGTATCCAGATAACCACAGGTTTGGGGCGCAACAGAATAGACGGCCATCCCATTTTCGAAGCTACTAATGCTCGAATAGATAAAGGGTGCCACTTCTTCACCCTCCGTATCCAGCAAGCCAAAGCGATTGTCCTGACTGGCCACAAGGACGCCATGAGTGGGCGTGCTTAGAGCGTTGTAAACAAAAGGAATAACCGTTTGACCACTTGTATCAATAGCCCCATAGAGACCATCTTGGGCAAGGGTCCAATTGGACGATATTCCTAAAAGGCAGCAGAGGAGCGTAAGTCGCAAAAAGTTAGTCATATAAGGTAGAAAACCAAATCGTCACCACCTGTTCTGGCCAGTTGACCATCACTGGCAAGTCGGTGGGTGTAATTGCAATGGGGATAATGCCGCGCTGTTGTACGCCACGGAACATACGCAGCTCCATTTCCCAATTGGTGCTAGCCATATGGTGGTTGATGTAGTGCTCCGTTTGTTCTTGAATACGTTCCCAGGAGAACCAGTTATCCGCATCAAACTCGTAGAACCACAAGGCCATCGCATAAGCGGGAGCGGGCGTACTGTTATTGTAGGTGTCGATATAAGCCTTTTCAATTTCGCCCAGCATAGCTGTGGAGTCTGCTTCGGCTACTTCACGAGCTTCACATAGCTCTGCTACTCGGTCGCATACGTAGGTACGGAAGAGTACTTCATCACCTACAATCTCATTGAACTGCCCCTGGTCTTCAATCTTAAAGCGAAAAAACTCCAAGGGCCAGTTTTCGCGGTAGATGACATTATCGTCGTACATTTTATTCTGAAAGGACTCCGCCGCCGTGGTCCCAAAGCTGTAGACCAAGTCCTGGATAGTACCCGGACCCACACCTGATATATCATCTAGCTGTTGGAAATCCGTAAACCGACGACGAGGAAGTTGAGTCTTATTACGTAAGATACGGGCGGCAAGGGTGCGCCCCATAGTGCGGCCGGGCCCGTCGGAAGGATCATCTTGGATGGTGCCATCTAGTACATCATCTACCGTCCGAGCGGTGTTAAAAAACCCCAGGATACGATCAGCTATCCAGGGCTCAATGGTGGAATTGGGCATAATGTTGAGTTGTTCATGAGAATAAAACACTGCCAGCTCGGGGGATCACATGAGCGACAGTCCCTTAAAGATATTGAGGAATTATGAAAAACGACGTATCTGGCCGCTGAAAGCCGGCTTAAGTTGCCGAAATCACTAATCTACCAGCGTTTAGAGGCCCCAAATGCCAATTTTTTGCAAAAAAACACCGCAAAACACTAATAATCAACAGTAAATACTTGAATAGTGATTATTTCACAATAGCTTTGCAGGATTATTTCATTCAATATTTCTAATGAAACAAGGAACAGTAAAATTCTTCAATGACTCCAAAGGTTTTGGATTCATCCTCCCCGATGATGGTGGAAAAGACATCTTCGTCCACGTAAGTGGTCTAGTTGATGACATCAAAGAAGGGGACGTCGTAACCTACGAAGAAGAAGATGGCCGCAAGGGCCTAAACGCAGTAGACGTGAAAATAGCTGAATAGCCAAATACACGAATGCATGAAAAGCCTGTCCTGTTGTGGGATGGGCTTTTCTGTTTTTAGTGATCTGACTACGCTGAAGCTTCGTCGGACAAAAGAGTGACAGTTAAAATGGAAGTTATCCGACTGTGCTGGAGGTTCGCCGGACGAGAGTGAGAGCTATTATACCGCTTACGAAGTGGTTTAGCTGCGCTGCTCCTGCGGGGTGGGCCTCGCCAAACGACTTCACGCGAGTATATACTCGTAGCGAAGATGGTTTGGATTCCCAAACCACTTCGGCTTCGGTATAGTATACGCTGACTTCGTCAAAAGTGGGATAAAATCAAAATTTCAATGGGCATATCTATTGATGTGGGTCCAAGTCAAACCAGCAAGCTATAAAGCGCGAACCATTCACCTGCGGGAAACACTTCGGCCGACAATATGAGGTTCCTCTATTACCATACTTTCATTGTCACTTTCACTTTTCCCCTTCCATTTTAACTCCCCACGCACGCCAGCACACACTGCGTGAGTCACAGGCGAACTTAACCCACTCGCACAGTGAGTCCCCACCGCGAGCTTTGCGAACTTAAACCGTGAGCCGCCAGGCGAACTACCCCGCGAACGCTAGTGAGCCTCCCCCACGAGCGCCAGCGAGTTCCCCCAGCCACTTACCCCAAGAAATCTGCACACTACCCGACCCTACCTGCCCACTACCCCTTCTCTGTTCTATCAGGTGCTAAAGGCGCGCAACTTGCCAGCAATTACTTCACCAACTGCACAATTGTTATGCAAGCGCACCCCAACCCCGATTTTCATAAACAGCTTAATCCTGCACACTTCAAACCCTTATTCCAAACCAAGGCTTGGCGGCACGCGCTGGGCATGCTACAAGACTGGGTCATCATTGGCCTTACCATTTATGCCAGCGTCAACTGGCTGCCGGTGATTTTTTATCCCGTTGCGGTGATCATCATTGGTGCTCGGATGCACGCACTGGCCATCCTCATGCACGACGCCACTCACTTCCGTTTTCTAAAAAAACGTACTTGGAACGACGCCATTAGCAACTGGCTAACGATGTACCCCCTGTTTACATCCATTGAAACCTACCGCCAGAATCACCTGCGCCACCATCAACACCTCAACACCGAGGACGATCCCGACTGGGTAGCCAAACTGGGCAAACGGGCCTTTACCTTCCCAAAAACCAAGCGGGAGTTTTTGCTTACGCTGGGCGCTTACATGACCATGTACAATGGCGTAAAGGATGCCATCTGGTTTCTCCAACGCTTTCAGGCTCCCGCCGCCAAGCAAGCCCAAGCGGGTGAGCAACGCTGGCCACGCCTCTTATTCTACGCACTGCTGTTCACGGTCTTGACCTTGACGCAGACCTGGATCTACTTTCTGCTGTTCTGGTTTGTACCCTACCTATCAAGTTTCTTCATGTTCCAGTATATCCGCAGCGTAGCGGAGCATTATGGTGAACTGGCGTACGATGATGCCCTAACTTCTACCCGTACGACATTGCCCAATGCCGTAGAGCGCTTCTTCCTGGCGCCTCATCAAGTAGGCTACCACTTAGAACATCACTTATATCCCGGCGTACCATTTTACAATCTGCCTCGCCTACACGAAGTACTTATGACTCTACCCAACTTCAAGGCACAAGCCCACATCACCCATGGCTACCTAACTGGTCTATTGGATGAGCTAGGCAACTTTGAAAAAATGCAGGCTAAGGATTCGGCCGCCGCCTAGGCTCATTCCATCTACCTTCTACTAAGTACCAAGCACGTGAGTTTTGCCGCTTCCCAAACAATCCCTGCAGGAAGTGCAACGCCAAAACTCACAAAAAGAAAATGTATAGGGGTCTTTAGCGACGCCGCCTGGAGGGTTTTCCTGAAGGGCGGCTGTGCTAGTTCGGAAATTAGAATTAGAATAGGAATTAGAGTGAGAATAGATGGTGGAGTGGAGTCCCTTTCCATATTAATTCTCATCCTAATTCTAATTTATCAGACAACTTTGACTAACGGCAAACCGTAATGACTACGTACCTTCAAGCTAACCAATCCATTCGCCATGAAAAAGCCTATCAAAGTTCAGCAGGAAGTCTTTGACCTCTACGATGCCTACGCCCACAACAAAATTGACCGCCGTGCTTTTATGGAGCAACTTTCCGCTTACGCAGTAGGCGGGTTAACTGTGGCGACGCTCATGGATCATCTTTTGCCTAAGTACGAGCAGAAGCAGCAAGTGAGAGCTAATGATCCGCGCTTGGAATCAGAATATATGCACTACGATTCCCCGCAAGGAGGAGGTAGTATCAAGGGATTACTTACTCGACCGGCAGAACGGGAAGGCAAATTACCTGGAGTAATTGTGGTGCACGAAAACCGGGGGCTTAATCCCCATATCGAGGATGTAGCTAGGCGTGCTGGCTTGGCTGGTTTTATCGCGCTAGCACCGGATGCCCTCACCCCGCTCGGTGGATACCCAGGGACGGATGACGAAGGCCGCACCCTCCAACGCCAGCGCGATCGGGCTGAGATGCTAGAGGATTTTATCGCCGCTTATCACCATCTAGCTGCTCATCCAGCGTGCACCGGAAAAGTGGGAGTGGTAGGCTTCTGCTTCGGTGGGTGGATTTCCAATATGATGGCCGTACGCGTACCTGAATTACCCGCAGCTGCTCCCTTCTACGGTGGGCAACCTGCAGACGAAGATGTCCCCAACATCAATGCTGCGCTCCTGCTACACTATGCGGAACTCGACGCGCGAGTGAATAAGGGCTGGCCCGCTTACGAAGCTGCCTTGCAAGCTCATGAGAAGCAGTACACTGCACATATGTATCCGGAAGTTAATCATGGCTTCCACAACGATACTACACCCCGGTATAACCAAGAGGCCGCAGAACTGGCCTGGCAACGCACCGTCGACTTTTTCAAAGAACACCTGCAAAGTAGCTAGCGCAAACGAATACCAAGTTTTGTAGTCTGCTCCAGCCACTTCTCCCGCTGAGGAAGTTTGGAGTTTCGGATAGGGCCAAAGATGGAAACACGCACCGGATCTACACCGGTAAACTGAAGTGTTGAGCGTTTAAGTTGATTAATGCTGGGGCGCCCGTAAAACAGGCGATAAAACCAGCCCGGTTGATCAAGAGTAGTAAGAATGCGAGCAGTTTTCCCTTTGAGGAGTTTATCCCACCACAAAGAATTTTCTCGGTACTGGAAAGCAAAGCCAGGTAGAAAAAGACGATCAATAAAGCCTTTCATCAAAGCTGGTAGTCCGCCCCACCAAACAGGGTGTACCCAAACGAGATGATCCGCCCATTGAATTTGCTCCCAGGCCGCCAACAGATCAGGTTCTAGTTCGGTGCGTTTCTGGTAACCGAATTTGAGATTAGGTGAGAACTCTAGTTCAGCAATATTGAGTTGTTGGACTTCCGCACCAGCTTGCTCCGCCCCTTTCCGGTAGGCAGCAGCTAAAGCAAAATTGAAAGAAGCTGGATTAGGATGCCCGTTAATCAGTAAAACCTTTTTCATTGTCCTTCATTTGGTTCGCTGGCAAATCTAGGGGCGATCACCAGGCCCAAACCAGGACATTTGTCTATTTCGTTAACTGACTCCTAATTCTGCTCAAATGCCGTTGGGTGACCCCAAGGTAGGAAGCCAGGTAGCGCAGTGGAATTTGCTGGAGATAGTCCGGCTGCTCAGCCAATAGCTTGTTGTAGCGCTCCTGGGCAGAAGATCGCTGCAGTCGAAAGATGCGTTCTTCCTGCTCCACATAAGCCCGTTCGGCCATAATGCGCATGAAATTGATTACTCGAATATTACCTTCCGCCAGGCGGTACAAATCCCCTTTTGAAATCGTCAGCAACTCAACATCCGTGATGGCTTGGATACACTCCTCGGTAGGTTTGCCAGTAATAAGCGAAGAGTAAGCCGACACAAAGCTTTCAGGAAAGAGCATGCAGTAGGTGATCTCGTCCGCATTATCGGCATAATAGTAGGAACGCAGGATGCCATTAAGGACAAATCCAATTCGCTCTGCCTTCTCTCCGATCTGAATTAGATATTCATACTTCTTCAGGTGCACTGGCTTTGCGCACGCCAAAAGCGCATCAATATCTTGTGGTGCTAGACCACCTACTGCTTCTAAATATGCTCTTATCATTCCTTTATCGTTCATCCAAAACTGTTAGCTGACCGGAGGCGTAGCTGGGTCAGCAGGGGGTGCAGGTGTAGGAGGCGTAGGTGGTGTAGCAGGAGTTGGAGGCGTTGCAGCAGTAGCGGGCGCTGCTGGCGCTGGAGGTACTGCCGGTGCCGGAGGACTGGCTTCCGTGTTTTCACCAAACTTCATTGTCAAATAACCACCCGAACTCAGTCCCAATAGACCTAAGGTGGTGGAATCAAACTCTGGTAAAGTACTCGTATCTCCAAAGGTTTCAAAAAATTGGATGACGAAAATTATTCCAAAAGCCAGATTAAAGATCAGCGCCTGGAAACGATGCAGGCTAATACCGTTGTGATCAGATAAAATGTCCACTAAAAACGTGAACTGACGGCGGGTAGTCTGATGCCGCACAATGTTGGGGTTCATCTCATCCCCATAATCAATCACTTGCCCCGCCGCAACGGTACCGAGGCTTATGCCCAGTAAGACCAAACTAGTAGAGTTGAGTACATCTTTGGCAATACCGGCTTCCCCGTAGGCAATGGCAAAGCAGGTTAGGATTAAGATCGTCCACCAAAGTAGTTGGGCTTTGGCAAAACTGTAAGAGCTTCCTGCACCGCTATTCCGCAGGGCAGTATTGAAGCGCGAGCCTGGTTTAGAAGCTTGATAAACAAAGAAGAGTAAACAGGCAGCTACTACTACGAGTACTAGCCAACGTAAGTCAGAAAGTTCCATTTTGAATATAGGTTATGGTCAAAAAAGTCCGGCATTAGCCTAAGCCAAATACCAATAATCTAAAGGTGTATAAGCCTGAAGATACGAAGGTTAGCCTGACTTTTTTCTTTTCTTACTTGATTTGGCTCGGGGATTGAAAGCTAAGCATTGATCAATCCAGAATTGCAGGTCAATTTCACTATCGTAGGCCTCGCCCTCCAAGAAGGCGTAGCCCGTCATTGTTCGACCACCGTGGATCATCTGTTCCGCTCCGGGACGATCTAGAAACGAAGGAAGCGCTTCGGGATCAACCCGGGCCATTATGCCGCCTTTATACGTTCCGAGCAACATCTTTTCATTCACCATAAAGCAATTGCCCCCAAACATGCGCTTCTCAGACCATTCCACGCCCAGGCTGGCGAGGTAGTTGCGAATACGGTCCAGCAAAAAGTGATCGGTCTTTGGATTCATTGTAGCTTCTGCTTTTTGTTCAACAAGTAATTCCGTTCTGCTATGTTGGATACCTTTGATAGCGCGTGATCCAAGGCAGCAATGGCTTTTTGGGGTTGCTCCAACTGTTTGTAGTACTCTGCTTCTACACCATAATACAAGTAGGCACGCTGCTCTAATTTCGCAGGATCAATTTCGTCTAGCAGCTCACGCGCCTCCTCGTAGCGTTTCAACTGAATGAGAACAATAGCAATATTTAGAAGCGTCAGTGGGTCCTTTGTCCAGTCATAAAGTTGTTGATACCAGTCCAGTATCTTGTTCCAATTGGTTGCTGCAAATGAGGGCGCCTGTACGTGCTCTAGCGCAATGGCGGCTTCCAAATGAAATACTGAACGATCTGGAAAAGTCCAGGCATTGGTCAGGGCATCGCGTCCTAATTGGATAAGTGGTTGGTACCACAAGGCACGATCTTGTCGCCTTAGATCAATGGTTTCCAAGCGTTCAGTCAAGCGGCTATCCAGGCGGGCAGATTGTAGGCACATCAGGGCAAAGAGAGCGTAACCAGCTCCGTTGCGCAGCTTCTCCTTTTTCAGCACCAGCTTGGTCAGGCGAATAGCTTCTCCACAAAGTTCTTTACGGATCAGTAATTCTTGTTGCGTAGAATGAAAACCTTCGTTGAAAATCAGATACAGGACCTCGTGTACACGCGCCAGGCGAACCTCCAGCGCTTTTTGGCCTGGCAACACAAACTGGATATCATTTTTCTTAATGGCTACGCGAGCTCTGGATAAGCGCTTCTTTACGGTTTCCATTTTTAGCAAAAGTGCCGCAGCGATCTCACGATTGCTGAAACCAGCCACTGTTTTCAAAGCGAAGGCAATCTGGTCTCTTGAGTCCAGTGCGGGATGGCAGGCCGTGAAAATCATCCGCAATTGGCTATCCTCAATCTGATCATCGAGGAATAAGGCCCCAATCGTGATTGCTGCTGGTCCGTTGGAAAGCTTGGTCAATCGGGTGTTTTCAGCTTTGAGCTTCCTCAGCAAATCCAGCGCACGATTCTTGGCCGCCGCAGTCAACCATGCCTCCGGTTGATCCGGAATTTGCTGGCGCCACTTCAAGGCAGCATTCACGAAAGTATCCTGAATGGCATCTTCAATGGTCTCCAAATGATGGAGGCCAAATATTCGGGTCAAAACGGCGACCATCTTTCCGTACTGATGCCGGAAAAGATGGTCGATGAGTTTGCGTTCGGTCATTGATCAAAGACCATAACCTCACGAATCTCTACCGTTCCGCCCAGGTCGTAATCAGGGAAGTCCTGCGCTACTTGCTTCGCCGCTTCTACATCTTCGACAGAGACAATGAAGTAGCCTCCAACCAACTCTTTGAGTTCAGTAGCAGTCCGATCAGTTACCGTTCGGTCTGGTCCAGTAATGCGTACCAGGTTGGGCTCTAGGGCCTCTCCTCCTTTCAGGATACCGGCACCTTCCATTTTGCTGTGCCAGGCAAACCATTTCTCCATACGCTGTTGCACCTCTTCGGGTGAGAGTCCTATATCGCCGTAGTCAGCGCCGAGGAAAAGGAGCATAAAATCTTTCATAAAAACAGGTGGTTTTTGAAGTAGTTAAAGATAAGGATTTGTGTGCTGCCTACATCGCAGCAAATTCGTGTACAGCCACCGTACAACCTTCACCGTAGGATAGGTGCGGATGCCCTGTAAATAATACTTGTACTTGCTCCAGGCTTTCTCCCTGGAGAATAGAATAGCCGTTGATAGGTGCCTGAGCGGCCGACCAGGAGCCGTCTTGTTGAATGGTCTGTCCGGGTATAAGCGGTGCACCAAAATCCACTAGATGATCACCGCAACGGTCGCGCCAGGCAAACCAGGCTTGCATACCTTCGGCTTGTTGTTCAGGGGTCATACTTGCCGCCTTTGCCATCACTTCGGCTGGGGTATTGTAAATGGCCATAAACTTCTTCATCTTCTTCAATTTTATAGGGTGATATAAAGAATAATCACCTAGATGACGAAGCTGTAATAAAAGACGGGGACAGATTCACCAACTTTTTTTCAACACGTTGAATTTTCTGTTTTTGATTATCGCTACCCCAACCACTTGTCCGCTCAAACCAGGCCACCACCCGAATAGATCAGCGCACTACAACACACCTGTTTACTCCACAAGATATCGAGCCTAATTTGTGCACAGTTAACCGTTGCGTTACTCAGCGGCATCTTTAACCATTTAACACGCTATACTAGCATGGAATTGCAACTTTTCAACCTCAGATCTCAACATGGTGAACTGCACTTCGACTCAATCGGACATGATTTCACTAATGAAAACGAAGGCATCACCTTACCCAGCACTTGGGGCGGTTCGCATTGCAAAGAAATCACTTTAGAAGCCTGGATTAAACCCGCTGAACGAACCGGTGATTTCCAAGCTATTCTTTCCCCTGCCGACACCTCCTTTATCCACTTTCAAGTCCATGACGAAGGCGTGGGTAACATCACAATCTTCACAGACCAGGGTCCGGTTACTTTGCCGGTTATACCACTCAATCCACTCAACGTATGGCGACACGTAGCCGTAATTGCTAAGTCAGGCGATTCGCACTTGCTGATCGATGGTCAGCCTTACGGCGAAACCAATACTGCCACCTTTAACTACATTACGGGTACCGATGAACTATTCTACGGTTGCGGTTTTCAGAAGGGCCGCTACTTCAATGGCCAAATTGGAGATATCGGTATCTATTACCACGCCCGCACCCAAGCTGCAATCCACGACAGTATCTATCGTCACCACACGGAAAAACCAGAAATGATTGTCCGTGAAGTACAAGAAACAAAGCCTGAGCTAAGTCTACAAGGCGCACACGGCAAATACGTCTCAGCCCAACCCGATGGAAGCCTCACCTGTGACCGCAACTGGCGACGTGCCTGGGAAATCTTCACCGTGGAAGAACAGGACGGAAAAGTGGGTTTCAAAAGCGCACACGGCAAGTACATCTCTGCCCAACCCGATGGCTCCATCACTTGTGATCGAGATCGGTTACGTGCCTGGGAGCTATTTACCAGAGAAGAACGTAATGGCCGGGTAGGCTTTAAAAGCGCACACGGCAAGTACATCTCCGCCCAACCCGACGGAACCATTACTTGTGATCGGGATTGGCTGCGTGGCTGGGAGTTGTTTACGGAGGAATAAACGGATTCTAAAGCAATGAAATCGTTACTGGGAGTATCGTCTTTATAGAAGGCGGTATTCCCTCATTTCGCGGAATTCATTCCACATTAAATCTCCAAGGCGGAATGAATTCCGCGAAACGATATGTTAGGAAAACCACTTTGCCTTTAAGTCTTTATAGCGCGTTCTTCCAATCGGAACACACTCTTCATTGTTAAGACGAAGGCTGTATTTACTTCCGGGCTCAATCACTATTTCCCGGGCTTCATTCATAGACACCAGATAAGATTTGTGAATGCGCTCGTAATGCGGAGGCAGGAGCTGCTGTAAGTGTTCCAGCGTTTTGTTGTGAATAGCAGTGCTGCCATCTTTGAGGTGCAGTTCGGTGTACACACCAGCGCCCTGAATATAGAGCACTTCTTCTACCGGAACCAGAACTCGGCGGCCCTTTTTGCGGATAGCTAAATAACGCATAGCACTGCTGTTGCCCTTTCTTTCGCGAAGGCGTTGACAAGCCTGCGCCAGGCGTTCTTCCGAAAATGGCTTGGGTACGAAATCTAAAACACCATATTCAAAAGCACGCAAGGCTTGATCCCGATAGGCGGAGATAATGATTGTATGAAAAGACTCGGCTACCACGGCTTCTAATACCTCAAAACCGTCCTGCCCATTTAAATTAAGATCAAGAAAGAGCAGATCAATAGAATGCTGCTGGACAAATTCCTGACCTGCGCTTAACGAATCACAATGGTGCAAGGCAGTTATAGCGTCCCGCAGAATGGTTCGCAGGAGGCGTTCAATCCGGCGGGCAATTCGGGCTTCGTCTTCGATGATTAGGATATCCATACGTGCTTTATTGGGGTTGTGGGAGAAAAGGTCTAGACCGTCACCAAATCATAAAGTCTTATAATCGTTTCCCAGCCCTCATCCGTGGGTCGACTAATGAACTCCCAACGGTCTTGATAGCTCTCCTGCAGACGTGACTTGATATAGCGTACGCCGGTACCATCGCTACTTGCCCCTTTCTGAACGAGTGTACCAGTGTTTCGCTTTTCAGCTATGACGCGCAAAATATACTCCCGACCATTGGGTAATGTTTTAGAATTTAGGCGAAAGATAATGCTCCCATCTGCTCCGGGTAGGCCGTGGGTCACGCCGTTTTCTACAGCAGTGTGAATGATTGCCGGTGGAATGATATCATTTACATCTACGGCCTCGTCTTCCCATACATATCGTACCTCTTTGCGGTAGCCCATTACCTTCAAATGATTTTTGCACAAGCGGATCTCTTGCCCAATGGGTATTTGTTTGTAATCAGCTATTTCGTTGAGCAGTTCAAATTCATCTGCTAAGGCGTGAATAAAGGCCACACCTTCCTTAGGTGATTCCTCCACCCAGTCGATCAGAGATGTGAGCGTATTCATAATGAAATGCGGGCGGATATTTTTCTTGAGGAGTTCGTTCTTCAAACGTTCTGATCGAACGAGGGAGGCTTCGTAAGCCTGACGTTCAGAACGCCGCTTCAAACTCATGACGTATAGCATTGTAACCGCCAACAAAATAAAAGCCACAAAAACACTTACATCGTAGGAAGCCATGTAAGGAAAATCAACAAGGGGTAGGTACTTGACCAGAAAAAAGCTGACCACTAAACTGGCCATCACCCAAATAGCTCCTTTCCGCTTTTCGTAAATGCCGTACCCGATAATCAATGCCGAAAAGGCCCCGATCAGGGTTGTATATTTCCGAGCAATCCAGTCAAAACGATCATGGTAACGGTATTCCATATAGACTACTACCAAAATCAATATTAAGGTTCCCGCAGTCTTCCACTTAAAATCGAAATGAACGATAAAAAACAGCGGTGTCAATAGAAATAGAAGGGCGTGCAAGTAGCCAATAAGCTCCAGTCTGATGTACTGAAAGGGATAGGGGTATAGATAGAACAGCTTAAGATATTCCATCAATAGGAGGCTCAAAAAGGTGAGGCAAATAACACCGAAAAGAAGGTTGGCGTATTCCTTTGGTTGCGACGCAAAAAGCAGTAAAAAATAGATGGCCGTAATCAAAAAGGCACCCGCCAAAAGGAACATATACTTGCTGATCTGTAATGGTCCGCGTGTGAGGTTGAAGTATTCATCAATGAAAAAATAGGAATGAAAGTTGAGGTTTTCATCATCCATAGTACCGCGCAGTGCCAGGGTATGTTCTCCATCAGCTAATAGGGAATCGGGTATTGGAGTAAACCACTGATAGGTACCTGCTTTTTCGCGGTAACCATCCGTCCCGAGCCGGCCATTTGTGCCTAAGTAAACACCATCCCAATAAGCCTCGTAGGAAGCAGTGGCTACGATCTGCAAGCCAAAACTTTTACGCTCCTCATCCTCAGGCGGTAGGACCACCTTCATACGTGACCAGAAGACACCATCTTCCTCAAATTCCCAGAATTTTCCCCAATGCTCATCATTATAGTCCGGCGCTTTCCAAGCGATAGAATCCCCCGATTGAACACGGGCCCAATCGAAGTTGTAGCGCAGTCGGGTAGGTTCACAGCTACTAACCATTATCACCACGGCAAGCAGCAAGATCGAAAAGAGGAGGTGGCGTTTCATATGATCAAAGATACAGGCAATTGTGGGAGGTGCATAGCCATTGACAAGCCCCATGAGCAGTTGGCAAACTATTACTTGAGATAGCGAATTGGAGCAACGATAATTGTGTCAAAGCTAATTCACTCACGTTTATAATTACCCGACATGCGAGTTTTAATCACCACTTTAATTATCGGTCTTTGCAGTAGTTTTTTGCTAGCGCAAACCACCAACACCCCAGAAAACCAAGGCACCCTAAAAGGCAAAGTTCTAGACGAACTCCAGCAGCCTGTTTCCTATGCTACCATTAGCGTTAGCGACACTGAAGGCACTCTCATCAGCGGTAGCATCACCGACGAAAAAGGAAGATTTTCACTCGATAAACTCCCGTTTGGCACCCTGGCTGTAGAAGTACAGTTTCTAGGGTACCAAACTTTTGAGCAAACTGTGGAGCTACACGACAACCAACGGACGATCAATCTCAATGAAGTGCTACTACAGCCTGGGCAAGCCCAACTGGAAGAAGTGGTGGTCACTGCTGAGCACTCCCAATACAGTTTACAGATGGACCGCAAGGTGTTTCGAGTAGGGAAGGATGTGCTCGCGCAGGGGAGCAATGCGCTGGACATCCTTAATGAAGTTCCGCAGGTAGCCGTAGATCCCACAGGAAGTATCACACTACGTGGGAATAGTCAGGTACAAATCCTGATCAACGGCCGGCGCACCGGCCTGACGATGAACAATGCCATTGACCAAATTGACGGTGAGAACATTGATCGAATTGAGGTCATCACCAACCCTTCGGCTAGCTTTGACGCCAATGGTTCGGCGGGGATTATCAACATTATTTTGAAGAAAAATCAGGAGTATGGTTTCAAAGGGCAGGTAAGTACCACCCTTGGCACACCGGCCAACTATATCGTCCGTCCGAGCTTATTGTACAAAAGCGAACGGCTCAATTTCTTTGCCAATTACCGCTGGCGCTATTCTGACTATAACGGACTCTACACCACCAATCAACGCAACCTTGATAATTCTGAAATCACCCGACTGACTAAAAGCGAAGTAGAAGATCGGCACGATGATGGCCGTTCCTTCTACGTCGGTGGCGACTACTATTGGAATGAGCGCAATAGCGTGACCCTCGCCTTCTTTCGCGCAGATACGAAGGACACAGATTTCACTGCGCTAAATTACGACTGGGAAGGTGCCCAAAGCACAACCGCCTTACTGCGCAACGGCAACTCTGTAGAACGCCGCGACTACAATCAACTGGAGGCCAACTACACCCGGAGCTACGAAGAACCCGGCCGCAAGTGGACCATAGACATGCAGTACGATTTTTGGAACAGCAACAAAGACTGGCAGCTCAACACCTTTGGAGAAACCTTACCAGTAAATGTTCCAGCTAATATCCGCACTAATAACCAATCAGGCAGCAGAGACTTCGTCGTGCAAACTGATTATTCATTACCAGTAGGGGAGAATGGGAAGGTTCAATTTGGAGGAAAACTGGAGAACCGGATCGTCACCAATGAGTACCTGGCAGAATCATTGGTGGATGAGCAATGGCTCACTTTTATGGATATTGATAATGATGTGGATTATCGGGAAGCCATCAGCGGCGGCTACGTAGAGTATGAGAACAAACTAGGCAAACTGGACTACAAAGCTGGCATCCGAGCAGAATATACCGGCATTGAAATCAGTGATGTAGAGAATGCGTTTACGCAAAACAAGTACTATCTGAACTGGTTCCCTTCCGCCTTCTTGTCTTACCCACTTAGTGAAAGTAGCAGTCTGCAGGCCAGTTACTCCCGCCGTATCAATCGCCCTTTCTTGTGGGACCTGTATCCTTTTTTCGAGATCAGGGATATCAATGTACTGCAAATTGGCAATCCAGATTTAGACCCTACCTACACCAATGGATACGAGTTAACTTATGCACTACGCAAGGAGAAGTTTTCCTTCAATCCTGGTATTTATCATCGCCGCAGCGAACAGCCCTTTCAAACGTTTCTGAGCCAGGAAAGTGCGGAGCTCTTTGTGCTACAACCAGTCAATATTGAAGCGCTGATAGAGACCGGTATTGAGTTCAACGCAAGCTATCAACCTACCCGAGCCTTGCGTTTCACTGCTGATTTCAATTACTATCAATTTGAAGATATTGGCACCTTCAATGGTCAGGATCTTTCAGCTGATGGTACGACCTGGCGAGCGCGTGTATCTACTCAAGTGAGGTTACCTAAAGAGCTTCGGGTGCAGGCCTTCTACATGTATACTGCCCCCCGTAACGAGGCACAGCTTAACTACCTTTCCTACTCGGACCTCACACTGGCGGTGAGTAAAACAATCCTGAAAGACCGATTGGATATCAGCGCCCGAGCCTTCAATATTCTGGACAGCCGTATTCGGCAAACGATTGCCACTACCGACACCTACGTACTTGAGCAAAGCAGCCGCCGCTACGGAGCAAGGTATTGGATGACCATCGTTTACAAATTCAACCAAACCGAGCGGGATCGCATGCGCAGTGCGCAGCGAGGGAACCGATAATAGGGATAGAAAGTAGAGGGAGGTTAGAAACGATAATTACGAAATGGGGAAGTAAGAAGTGTTTGGGTACTTTTTACTTCCTAGCTTTTCTGCCTTGGCAGAATTACAAGTATGCTACTTGATTTATGACTGGCAGCATCAACTCATTATTACGCCCGGCAGCCGTAGCAGCAGCTCGCACTCTGCGCAGTGGTTCACTAATGGGCTCATTACTTAGGTCATAAGTACCGTAGTGCATCGGCACCATACGTCGGGCACCCAGTTCTTGCCACGCCTGAACAGCTTCTTCTGGGTTCATATGGGCGCCTTGCATCATATAGTCAGGTGCATAGGCACCAATCGCTAACATGGCCAGATCAATGCCTGGAAAGCGCCTGCCAGTATCCGCAAATGGCCACTGATAGGCACTGTCGCCACCGAAGTAGTGGCGCTTCCCTTTATACTCGAATAGAAAAGCCCCCCACAGTACTCGATTAAAATCGAAGAGTCCACGCCGGCTCCAGTGACGAGTGGGCAGAAAAGTGATTTGTGGTTCCGTTTCTGGGGTATGATAGCGCTGATACCAGCCGGCAGTCTGTACGGGCGTATTGCCTATCCAGGAACCAATCGTGCGTTCCATACCAAGCGCTGTCAGAATTTTAGCTTGTGGATTGACCTGGAGTAGCTCCTTAATCGTCTTCTTGTCACAATGATCCCGATGGTCATGGGAAATCAGGATGTAATCTATTCCCTTCAATTCCGAAACGGGATAGGGTGGAAAAACCATACGCGGCACCATAGGCATGCTGTGTAGCACCGGGTCCGTTATATACCGTACGCCACCAAATTGGAAAACGAAAGTGGCATGTCCTAGCCAGACAAAGAAATCGCGCTCCTTTTCTTTGAACCACTCGGTGCTGCGTCGCACTTTAGGGAGCCACCGATCATTCTTCTTCTCTTTAGCTTGTGGGTTTCGCGAAGTAACCATTTTGAAAACGGTTCTCCATTCAGGAAAGAAGGGATCTTGGAGGTATTGAAAAATGCCGTCTTTGATAGGGTTGCCGGGCCAGTCATCACGTACAAAAGGGAGATCTGGATTAAAAAGGTACTGCATTCGGGAAAGCGGGCTGATCAAGGATTAATAGTAAGCTTGACTAAGAAATACCTGTGGGAAAGGAAAGGTTTAGTGGAGCTGCCCTTATTGTGTTTTTATTTTTTGTTTAATTTTATTAAATCATAAAACAAAATAATTATATTGCAGTCGAGTTTTTAGAAAAGTCACTCAATCAGTGACTCTTTTCCTTCGCCTATGCGCGCTCACGGGCGATTAAATTCGATGGCTAATATTCCCGGTTTTTCTGCTCACCATAGGATTTTGTGTGCCTGTATGATGAGTGATCATCACACAGGGTGTGAATCCCATGCTCAGACTCGCGGGGCGAGTTTGGGTTATGACTGGCTCGGGTGAGGGTGGGCTCTGACGATCGAATAGAATTCGATGTCAGAATCCTGATATTCCACCTTAGTGGAATCGTCAGGGCCCGCCGCAGGCGGTCTTTCCCAACACCAAACGCCCTACACTACACCTACCAAATCCTCCTTTACTCTATAAAAAACGAACTCGTATTCGTCACCGTAAACACACCAAATCCCCCCTCTACATTACTATGCACGGTTACCGGTTCTGCAAATGGGTTATCGATAGCATTGTTGTATTGCTCCAGGGAACGCGCATAGAGCCAGGCGTCTTCCGTCAATTGATGAACAATCACCTCTAAAGTACTATCCTCATTATCCAAGGAAAAGTAGGTGTAGGTGCGGAGTTGGTATTCGTCATTCGAAAATCCTTCATCGGTGAAGACTAAGTCATAGCGGCCGCCATAAGAGAGCAAAGGATCGTTTGAGTCCAGATTGATCCTCCCGCGAGATACCTGCAGGGTATCACCTTCCGAGTTGGTAGAGACAAAGATCTGCCAGAGGGTCAAGCCATAGTAGTTGATCTGCCCAGGATCGGCGTCCTTTACGTCCACTGTGATCTCATCTACTCGGAAGCCCTCCGAATCGATCGTTCCTTCTGCTTCGTAAGTTGCATTTTCAATAATAGGTTTAGAAGGCATCACTTGCTCAACAGCAACCGGATTAAAACCGGGTATGACCGCCTCTAGCCGCCAGGTTTCACCTGGTGTTGTCGGAAAGGGGTCATTGCTGAAGTACTCGTACCGCAGTACATCATCAAAGTAATCAAATTCAGCGTAGAGGTTACCCTCCCGGTACAGTTTCAAATCTGCGTCTTCTGGTATTTCGTAGGTGCTTTCTGGATCGAGGATACCTTTACTATTGGAAACCAAAGCGCTCAATTGTCGCTCTTGTTCGGCTTCTACTTGTAGTAATACTACTGGCAATGGATCGTGATCTGGAATTTCAATGGTGACCACCTGTGAAAAGGATCCATCTCCACAGCTGGAAAAAGTAAGAATAGCAAAAGCAGATAGCAGGAAGATATATTTTAGCTTAGTCATGATGTTCCGTTTGAGGGCGATTAAAATTTGAACTGGTAGGATACTGAAGGAATAATGGGCAGAATGCTAATCTCCTTAAACACCCGCCGCTCGTCAACAATATTTCCTTGCGAATCTCGAACCGGTTCCGAATCAGCAATCACGTAGTACGGGTTGCGATGGTAATAAGCATTGTAAAGGCCAACGACCCACTTACGCTCCCATTTTGGCTTTTTCTTACGAAACTCTATACTCACATCCAGACGGTGATAATTACTCATGCGGAAAGCATTCTTTTCGCCCCCCGTTTCAATCTCTCCAAAGAAAGGCTGCCCACCATTAAAGCCCGGATAAGCAGCTGTTGGGTAGGTGATAGTATTGAGGGTAATGGCATTACCTGTGCCGTACACCCAGGCCGCAGAAAGACCGATCTTCTCCGAAAAATCATGATTCACCACCACCGAAATATCGTGCCGGCGATCGTAACGGAAGGGGAAGCGTCGGCCACTGTTGATTTCTGCAAACTCTCGATTGTTCCAGCTCAGCGTATAGCCAATCCAACCGGTGGTACGTCCCCTCTTCTTTTGGAAAAAGAGTTCCAATCCATAGGAGTCACCATCT
>JBCBWU010000359.1:0-4489 GCA_039816955.1 Bacteroidota bacterium | reverse complement strand
TGACAGGCCCAAAGGCCTCGTCAGAGACCCAACTCCCGTGAAAGCGCACCGACTAGCAATCGGGCATCAGCCGCCGAGCTGATATTACTTACCAGAATTCGTATCCATAAGAGGGCTAGTTGATCAGTTTCATGCTTCATTTTCACCTCAACTGTCACTTATAGATACATGTAGTGGAAACTCAGGGAATCGAACCCCAACCTTCGGTGCTTCAAACCGACGCGCTTACCACATTACGCTAAGTTTCCAAGTGGGCAGGGATCGAATATCCAAGGGGATTAACCACAGATTTTACAGACCGGCCCGCACATGAATATTCGGGCTAAAATGACTTCCTAATATTTGTGTACAGATGGGTGAATAATTTCAACGCGACCTGCAAGTATTCGTTTGCTTATGAAATTTTAACCCATCCAAATATCAAGCAGCCATTTCTTGACGCCCAATGATTTACGGACTACCTACCCATTCCGTGCTTTTCAGCACTTGTACGGACGATCGGATTCGAACCGATAATCAACAGGATTTAAGCCTGTTGGCTTTGCCTATTAGCCCACGTCCGTGAATTGTACACCTCCAGGGATTCGAACCCCGAAACACCTGATCCTAAGTCAGATCGCTTTGCCAATTAGCGTAGAGGTGCAAATGAAAAAGGCCCCTTACAAACATTGCAAGGAGCCTTTCTCAAGTGTGTATATGCTTAAGTATACCTATACCACTACCCTTGCCGTTTGCGGTAGCAACGAACTAAACAGACAGAGATATGAAGTATGGTTGTGCATGATTTTTAAATTGTACACCAGCAAATACAAGCGCTGAAGCGAGATAGTTCCAGGAGTTCTATTTTTTTCAAAAAAACTTTTGGTGCTAGGCCGCCACTCTTGCGTAAACGATCATGGCTAAGCCTGCGATAATGGACAAAGATCAACTGATAACGAAAGAGGTTATTTCCTTCATAGAGTTGGTGGCGATCCTGAATATCTCCCGAAAGACAGTGTCCAGAGTACTGACGGGGCAGGCGCAGAAGTACCGCATTAGTGCTAAGACACAGGCAGTAGTACGCGACGCAGCAGCTCAGTATAATGCCCAGGCTAATCAGGCGGTTGTTCCAGAGGTGTTGATTGTTGTACACCTCTACCATGCCCGTGCCCACCAGTTCTTTCCTCTGCATCTCCGCCCGGGGAGCCGTATACCAGCTTATGGGATCATTGGGATCTTTCTCCTCAAACTCCTAAAGGAAAGCTGCCGTTGCTTCGGCCTGTTCACGAGGAACAGCGTTCTTGATCACCACATACCCATTATCACACCAAAATTGCCACTGCTCCATTGTCAGTAGTCAGTACCCGAAGGGAATCAGACGTAGCACGCTCTCGTAACCTCACCGCACTGCTTTTAGCAGTACAGGGATTCCCGGGAATATCCTTATGCTGATTATCGGGTACCATGGAGGGTTGCTTCTGCTTCATGCTGATCAATTTTAGTGACTGATTTTGGGAGACGACGAGGGATTAAGAGGTGTAAGCTCTTTTCCCGATTTCACTCCATTACAAACGCTTAATATCCTAACACCATACTCGGCATGATCAAGATAGTGAAGATTAGCCTAATCGTCTTCCGCGTCACAAGCTGGTGTTAAAGTAAAAATGGTAAGGCACAGTAGAAGAACCTTAGATAAGTGTTTCATGGGTCTATCTTTTGGTGTATATCGTAAAGACAGCCTTGAGTAGGGAAGACCTACCCTGAGTAGTAATTATATCATTAAACCTCAACATTTGGTACACTGTCTTAGTTCTAGATACTTCTTACAAACCAAGGTGGATAAAAGTAACACAATGGAAAACAGCTATCAGGTTTTTCGCAGTCATTTCCCTTTTCTTTCCAATCAAGATCTGGAAAAAATCAAGGTACATAGTAGTATTAGAACACTCCAGAAAAAAGAGTTTTGGCAAGACGGCCAAAACCACTACAAGGTTGCCTTTCTGGTAAAGGGTGCGATTCGGGCATTTTATATCGACAAAAATGGTAAGGAAATTACAACCATTTTAAAGATGGCTGGAACAACCATCGTTACGCCTGGAGCTGCCCACAAGCAACACAAGAAAGTCTACTTTTCGCAGGCGATCATCGCAACCGAAATTATTGAGATTCCACTCTCCGCACTCTTAATGCTGTGCCCACAAAACGAACGAATTTTCCAATTCTATTTTCTCAATACCGTCAATCATCTCGACGCGTTAATGGAAAGGGTAGAGAATCTGATCAGTCTTAAACCAGAAGAGCGAATGCAATTCCTCTTACAGCACAAGAAAGAACTCGTAGAAACCATTCCTTACAAATACGTAGCTGACTTTATTGGGATTACGCCGGTATCTTTTTCCCGTTTGTTGAAGAAACTGACGGCCAATTAACACCTGTTAATTTCGTGCATTACTGGCAAGCCTAATTTTGCTCAAAATGGTAAAATGAACTCTTGCATTAGTAAATTCCTTTGGGCCGTAGCTTTCGCACTAACATCCGGAATAATTTTTAGTCAGGAGCCCCCTGTTAATACCTTTCTCATTGACTCGCCCTTTCCCATGGTCCACCAAAATAATTATCGGCAGGGGTACAGTAATTATCCAGCCTTACTAGACTTTGAAAGTATTGATATTCGCCTGGCGACCACCCCAAACGAACGCGTATCTCCCTGGCTACAAATCTCAGAGTCTTACCCAGATGGCTCTAGAACAGTTTGGGGGTGTTCCAGTACACACATATGGAAAGCTATTTCGGAAGAAACCGGCCTCACCATTATAGATGACTATCGCATTGATTTAAATCCCACTGATCGTAGTTGGTCTTTTTTGATGTTACCTGGGCATAAAATACTGACCAGCGATGATGACAAGCTATTGATTTTCACAGAAGCCGATATTGACAATCCCTTTTCTGAGATTGTATTAGCCCAGGAAGTACTTTTACCCAGTTCAATCGGCCAGGCTGTAAAATTCAACCGACTGCACAATGGTAATATCATGTTTGCCGCTGATGATGGCTATTTTGGTCTGCTTAGCCCTGCGCTAGAACTCTTGGATACGTTTCAGCTGGATTTAGCTCCCAGCGAATCTGTTTTTGGCCAAGGGGAAACGGCCTTCCACAATGACTACGCATCGGATGAGAACGATGGGGTGTATACCGTTACCACACAACGCATGATAAGACTAGACGTAAGTGATAACACCATCACCCAGGATTGGGCGGTAAGCATGGACTTTGGTGGTAACGGGCTACAGGGCGTAGGCACCACCCCTACCCTACTAGGTACGGATGATGATCGGTTGGTTTGCGTCGTCAATAGCAAATCACCAGCGGAATTGATTGCATTCTGGCGAGACGAAATACCTGCGGATTGGGATGGCATAAATGGTCAGAATCTACGAGTAGCAGCTATTGTACCACTCCCAGGTTCCAGCCCCATCAATAATACTTTTGCCGCCGTAGAGAATAGTCCGGTTGCCTATGGTTACGGTATTGCTTGTGGGCAGTATAACGGCTTTACTGGTCAGGACTGCCCGGCAGCTAAAGGCATTTATAAACTCGAATGGGATCCCGCTGCTAACGAAATGAATCTACAGTGGCATCGCTCTGACATCAACTTAAACAACGTGCTAATGTACAGTCGACCAGACAACCTGATCTATGGTTCGGGCAGAGAAGACGACTGTAACTATTACTACTACGGCGTTGATTGGAATACCGGAGATACCAGCAAACGTTTTCTCCTGGGAGACGAATCCTATTTTGATGATCCTGGTGATGCCAATATTATTCTGGAGGACCAGTCAATTATTTTCAATACCAACCAACGCTTAGTACAACTCTACCCTGGCAGTCCAGTCTCGTCAGTAGAACAGCTCCCCGCTTCTCAGTTACACGTTTTCCCCAATCCATTTACGGGTCAACTCAATATCAACTGCTCAGGATCATCATCTACTCATTACTTGAGTTTGTATGACCATTTAGGGCGGCTTGTAAAAGAGCAAATACTAGTTTCAGAGACCACAGTAACCTTCTCTACAAATGATTTACCAGCTGGAGTATACTTCTTACAATACAAAGACGATGAAGGACAGGAAGTGGTAAAAGTGATTAAGCAGTAGGTGGTGCGTAAGTATGCAGAAAATGCATGGTAAGTTCTTCGGTGAAGAATAAGTGTGCGCAAGTGTCGTGGTGTACATATACTCCCGATAGTTATCAAGGAGCAGTACATTTATACACTAACAGCCATAATCATTGACTTAGACCGTTAGATATTAATGTAGCAGACATTGTTTTATGGTGTTGGATTGGATTGGGCATAATATACACCCACAAATGTGGGTGGGTTCCCACCCTCAACTCCGGCCAACCAAGGCAGCACCTGTTATCAGGTATATAGCTCCCCCACCCTCAGAGCTCGTAAGGTCAGTACACATACCAATCTTACATGCTCCAGGAAGCATCCCAACAA
>JBCBWU010000358.1:0-4547 GCA_039816955.1 Bacteroidota bacterium | reverse complement strand
GGAGTATTACCCACTGGTAGAAAAATACCAGGTGCCTATTGTCATTACTGGTTTTGAGCCCGTTGATATTCTTCAGGGCATCCTCATGACTGTACAACAACTGGAAGCTGGAGAAGCTAAGCTAGAAAACCAGTAATGACAATAGGCACCTGGTATTTTTCTACCAGTGGGTAATACTCCTCCATACCCATGATCGTGCATACGTGGCCGGCAGCAAGAAAGCCCTCTACTACGCATTCCTCATCGCTTACCAGGGCTTCAATGGCTGGTGGGACGAGTACGTGGGAAGCCAGGATGGAGTAGTTGTCCAGCCCCAAACGGTCGGCGTGTACGACCGATAAAGCGTTTGCGGGTGCGGTTGTTTCGAAGCCTACCGCGAAAAACACTACTTGCCGATCCGGGTTATCCTGGGCAATCTTAACGGCCTCTAGTGGAGAGTATAAAATGCGGATATCGGCGCCATTAGCCTTCGCTTCTAGTAAGCTCTTTTCTGAACCCGGCACGCGTAGCATATCCCCATAAGAACAAAGAATCACACCTTCCTCTTCTGCTAGATATACGGCCTTATCGATCAGGCTAAGTGGAGTGACACAAACCGGGCAGCCTGGTCCATGTACCATATTGATTTCCTTGGGTAGCATATTCAGGATGCCGTTCTTCACCAAGCTATGTGTTTGACCGCCGCATACTTCCATAATCGTCCAAGGGCGAGTCACGGTATGCTTGATTTCTTCGAGGTAGCGTTGGGCTAATTCAGGGTCGCGATATTCGGTAAGAAACTTCATTTCGTTTCGGTTTAGCGTTTAGAGATAAATAGCGGTCAAATAATTAAAACTCGATTTTGCTCAAACCAGGAGCTTAATTACAGGAGGGAGGCTAATTTTTGACCAGTTCTAAAATGAGAGTGCGCGTCATTTAGCATAATCGGCCTTATCCGGTAGGAACCCACTAATGTTGAGTTCGTCTTCTACTTCGCCCATTTCTTCCAGATAGCGGAAGGTCTTTTTGGCCTCCTCTTCGTCGACCACACTAATGGCTACTCCTACGTGTACGAGAACGTAATCATCTACTTTAGCCTGCGGGACCATTTCGAGGCTCGCCTCTTTCACAATACCGCCAAAGGATACCTTGGCCATGCGTACCAAACCGTCGAACCTGGATTCGATGGTTTTTATTTTACCGGGGATTGCTAAGCACATGATGTTTCTTTTTTGTCGTTGATAGTTCTTGATAATGGTTGATTTCGGCACAAACCATTTGGCCGAAGGAAATATTTTCGTCGTTAGGCGAAAGTTGCTGATGGAAATACAGGCGGTAATCCGCCGCTAGGTAGTGGTGTAGGAGGTCGACTAGTAATGCGTTTTGGAAAACACCGCCACTGAAGGCCAACTGGCCAATATTCTGTTCGACTGCTACGGATTTAATAATCATCACTAGGCTCAGGTGGAACTTAGCAGCTACACATTCTTTGGTCTGTCCAGTATTCAAATCCAGATAAACCTCACTCAGTAATTGCTGTGTAGGTATAAATCCTGTGGTCTGATTGATCGTGTAATAAGTAAGATCATCTAGTCCGTGTAGAGCGATATACTCCTCGGCTAAAGCCTGCAATTGAATAGCGGCTTCTCCTTCGTACGATTGCCGGTCTGCGCCGAGGACAAGTGCGGCCACTGCATCAAAAAGGCGCCCCACGCTAGAGCTCAATAGCCCCCCCGTACGGTTGAGCCGATTTTGGTAGATCCGCCATTCCTGAGCGGAAAAACGTTGTTTTAATGACGTTTGGAGGGCTTCGCTACCGGCACTAATCGCCAAGGCAGCTAAACGTGGTTCCTTAGCCATTTTATCACCCGCTAAAGACGAGAAGTAGGCGAAATGCTGGCACCGCTGAAAGCCATAGTTTTCGTAACGGAAAAACTCTCCGCCCCAAATTTGTCCGTCTGTACCCAGGCCTGTGCCATCCCAAATAATACCTAGAATAGGTTGGGCATTATGGATAAGGTTATGCTCTCCTAGGATAGCACCAAAGTGAGCTTCGTGATGCTGAATCTTTTGCAGTGGGATATTCAAACGTTCACTCCACGTTTCTGCTAGCCTGGTGCTTGGATAATCCGGATGTTGATCACAAAGGATACGTTTAGGCTGAGCCGACAGTACGGACTGCAAGTGTTCAAAACAATGGCGATAGTGCTCTTGGGTGCCAAAATGATCAAGATCGCCAAGATATTGGCTAATGTAGGTATTAGAGCGATGCGACAAGGCGAAAGTACTCTTCAGCATCGCTCCAGTGGCGAGAACATCACCAATATTCCATTTCAAGCTAGGGTGAATATAGCTGGGTGCCCAACCGCGGGAACGGCGCATGATAATGCATTCTTTGTATCGGCTAGTAAATTGTACCACGCTATCATCTTGCGGGATTACAATTTCTCGGTCGTTCGCCAGGACATAATCAGCAATGCCGGCCAAATCTTCTAGGGCACTATCATCTTGGAAAACAATAGGTGAGCCGCTCACATTTGCACTAGTGGCTACAATGGCCTGACCGTAGGTAGCCAGTAGTATCTCGTATAAAGGTGCGTAAGGTAACATTACCCCCAAGCGGTTCAGCTTTGGTGCTAGCAAATCTACACTTAGCGCTGTCTGCTGTTCCGGTTTTATTCGGGCCAGCACAATAGGGGCCGTTGGGGATTGCAGCAAGGCTTTTTCTTGTTCATCTAATTCCACTACCTGAGCCATTTGATCCAGGTTGGGAAACATCACGGCAAAAGGCTTACTGGGACGGTGCTTACGCTGACGCAGTTTGGCAACTACAGCAGCGTAGCTGGAATCACAAGTGAGGAGGTAGCCGCCGATGCCTTTAATGGCCACAATCTTTCCTTCTTGCCATAACTGTGGAATCCGCTCTAGTACGTCTTTTTGTTGCTCGGATAGGAGTGTTCCCGAAGCGTCGTAGAGTTGTAAGTTGATACTACATTCTGGGCAGGAGTTGGTCTGTGCGAAGTAGCGCCGGTCTGCCGGATCATCATACTCTGCCTGGCAAGTTCCGCAAAGGGGAAAGGCATCCATCGTAGTCGTTGGCCGGTCGTACGGCAGGGTGCGAATAATGCTATACCGTGGGCCACAATCGGTGCAGCTGGTAAAGGCATAATTCTGCCGGCGACTGTCTGGATGATGTATGTCTTCGCGGCACTGTTCACACAAGGCAAAATCTGGCGTGAGGGCTAAGTTGACCTCTTCGCTGGCATCGCTATGGATAATACGAAAATCGGGAAAGGCACGATGATCGACTTCAACTATCGTAGTCGAGGTGATTTGTGCCAGCCTTGGCGGATGCGCCACTATTTCATCCAGGAATGCTTGGGCTGCTGTCCGCTCTGCATTCAACTCTATATGCACACCATCGTTGGTATTGTTTACCCAACCATTCAGGGCATGGCGTTGAGCCAATGCGTAAACAAAGGGCCGGAAGCCGACCCCTTGTACTTGTCCCTGAATATGGATGTGCCAGTTCATGTTTAGCTTGCAGTAGCTGCGATTGCTGCTTCTTGTTTCTCCGCTACTTTTTCCAGTAGCCAATTGCACCATTCATCTATCCCTTGGTCATTGGTGCTGGAAACCTGCATTGCATCCAGATTGGGGTTAATGTCGCGCGCATCTGCTACCACGTTTTCTACGGAGAAAGGCAGATAAGGGAGGAGGTCCACTTTGGATACCAGCAGCAGTTCACTGGTTAAGAACATACGTGGATATTTCTTTGGCTTGTCGTCACCCTCGGTGGTGGCAATTAAGGTTACGCGATAGTCTTCGCCCAGGTCAAAAGAGGCGGGGCATACTAGGTTGCCTACATTCTCTATGATGAGAAGCTCCACTCCGTCCAGACTGAAACCCTCCATTGCTTGCCACACCATCTGTGCTTCCAGGTGGCAGATACCACCGGTAACAATTTGCAAGGCGTCAGCACCTGCCTCGCGTAGACGATCCGCATCGCGTTCGGTTTCCAAGTCGCCTACCAATATCTTCATATTCACCTTGTCACCAATGCGGCGTGCCGTTTCCTGTAGCAAAGTGGTCTTACCACTACCGGGAGATGAGGTGATGTTAATGAGCAGGATATTTTGCTCCGCCATCTTCTTCCGGATACTCTCGGCCACGAAATCATTGGCTTTGAGTAGATGCATGGTAGTATTATCACAGGTTACCGTTCCGCGAGCTGCTCTGTTCGATTTTTGGGCTTTGTCCATCGTTCAAATCTTGTACGTAAATTGATTGTTATGGTAAGTTATGGCCTTCCTTTTGATTAGAAAAGGAATTCAAAGCTTTAGAAAATATTTTCTAGAAAACAGGGAGGTTGACAAGCGGAATTTTGCCCAATTAGATTCCGCGACAAGGCGAAATGACGCTATGGAGAACGATTTTACCTCATTACCTGATCAGGGTGGGCCCAGATGGAGAATGAAACTGGAAACTTGTTAAGACAACGATAATTTCTACAACAAATTTGCTGTCATTATTATTCCTAGCGTTAACAGAATCACTGTTTGTCTTAA
>JBCBWU010000357.1:0-4555 GCA_039816955.1 Bacteroidota bacterium | reverse complement strand
GTTTTTAGATCAACTTCTCTCAAGAAGCGAGCGCAAATTTACGGTGTCCGGCCAAAAAGTGCAATATTTGCGCATAATTTTTTTCAAAAAAATATCTCGATGAGTCTATTGGTCGTAGGTACTGTCGCTTTTGACAATATTGAACCACCTTTTGGGCGGGCTGCGATGGTAGTGGGTGGTGCCGCTACTTACATTGCCCTAGCCGCCTCTTACTACACTCGCAATATCAAAATAGTTTCCGTAATAGGATATGATTTTCCAGAAGCTGATTTAGATGATTTACGCAGCCGTGGCGTGGATCTGGCGGGCTTGCAAGTGAAACAAGGCGAAAAGTCTTTCTTCTGGGCCGGACGCTACCACGACGACATGAACGGCCGGGATACCCTGGATACTCAGCTTAACGTACTGGCAGATTTTGATCCCGTACTACCTGCTGACTACCAGGATGCAGAATTTGTAATGCTGGGTAATCTGACACCGGCAGTGCAAATGCGTGTGCTCGATCAGCTAAAGCAGGAGCCTAAGCTCATTGCACTGGATACGATGAACTTCTGGATGGACACGGCGATGGACGAGTTGAAAGAAGTGATCAAGCGTATTGATATCCTCACCATCAACGATGAGGAAGCGCGTCAGCTGTCGGGTGAGCATTCGCTCGTTAAGGCGGCGCAGGTCATCCATGAGATGGGGCCACGTATTCTCATCATCAAAAAAGGAGAGCACGGTGCCTTGCTCTTCTATGAAAATGAGGTGTTCTTCGCCCCTGCCCTACCCCTAGCGGAGGTATTTGACCCAACCGGTGCCGGCGACACCTTTGCTGGCGGACTAATGGGCTATTTGGCTTCTACCAATGATATTTCGTTCGAAAACCTCAAGCGCGCTGTCGTATATGGTTCGGTTATGGCCAGTTTCTGTGTAGAGAAGTTCAGCACCGAGCGCCTCAAGGAACTGAATGACGATATGATCACCGAACGCATGTTGCGCTTTGTGCAGCTCGTTAACTTCGACGCTAAGCTGAACATATGATCGACCTGATCCGTACAAAGATTCAGGCTCGGGATGAAGCCCGTTTCACCGTTTCTGGTTGGCGGGTTTCTGGCAGCAAGGTCGTCTTCACCAATGGGTGTTTCGACCTCATGCACCCTGGGCATTTGAACTATTTGGCGGAAGCCAGGAACCTTGGACAGCACCTGGTCATTGGTTTAAATACGGACGAATCAGTGCAGCGCCTCAAGGGCAGTCACCGTCCGATCATGGACGAACAGGCCAGAGCACTACTGCTAGCAAGCCTGGCATTTGTAGACCTAGTCGTATTTTTTGAAGAGGATACGCCCCTAGAATTAATCCAGATGCTACGTCCAGATGTTCTTGTAAAGGGAGCGGATTATAAAGAGGAAGATGTAGTAGGAGCTAAGGAGGTTAAGTCTTGGGGTGGAACCGTAGCTTTACTTCCTTTTGTTGAGGGCTACAGCACGAGCGCCATCGAAGCGAAGATTAAATCAAGTTAGAACTATGACCAAGATTGCTGATGTCATTGCGCATCTCGAATCGGTTGCACCTCCGGTGTACCAGGAAGGTTATGATAACGCAGGCTTGATCGTTGGTAATGCGCAACAGGAATGCACTGGCGTAATTACCTGCTTGGATTCTACCGAGGCGGTGATTGAAGAAGCCATTGCCCAAGGATGCAATTTGGTTGTAGCCCATCACCCTATTGTTTTCAAAGGCTTGAAGCGTTTCAACGGTCGTACTTACGTAGAACGTGTGGTAATGTCTGCCATCCGAAACAACGTAGCCATTTATGCCATCCATACCAATCTAGACAATGTTTACGCTAAGGGTGTAAACGCTGAAATTGCCCAACGTTTGGGATTGGTAAACACCCGTATCCTAGCTCCAAAGGCCAACTTACACCAAGCTACGGTTTGGGTCTCTGCAACAGAGGCTGATGGTTTAAAAGATGCTATCCTGAAAGCAGGACAAGGCGCCCAAACGCCGGGCACCTCCGTGCGGCAGCTCAGTGTGGGTGCCCGCCCGAAAGGAGGCGTAAGCATCCAGCTAGAGGTCATTTATCCGGTGCACTTGCAAGGTGCCGTACGCTCTAGTATCGCGACACATGAAAGTGCAGATGCGGTATATACCCCAATTACCAACCAGAATCCCTTGGTAGGATCTGGCATGGTCGGTGACTTGCCCAAACCACTGGAGGAAATGGCTTTTCTCAAGCACTTAAAAGAAAGCCTCAAGGTAGGTTGCGTGAAGTACACACCATTACGCAATGAGCCCATCAAAACCGTTGCTCTTTGTGGCGGTGCGGGAGGTTTTTTACTGCGTAATGCCATAGGTGCAAAAGCACAAGTATTTGTGACCGCAGATTACAAGTATCACGAATTCTTCGATGCGGACGGCAAAATCATCATTGCAGATGTGGGACACTATGAGAGTGAGCAGTTTACGATAGACTTGCTGGCCACCATAATTCGGGAAAAATTTGGTAATTTTGCGGTTCGTTTAACGGAAGTGAATACCAATCCCGTTAGTTATTTATAGGAAAGGGTTGGAATCCCTATTAATTTGTTACTCCAAATACCATAAATATATTGCCAATGGCAACCGAAAAAACAGTAATAGAGAAGCTTCAGGATATGTTCGATCTCCAATCAATCGACAGTAAGCTCGATGAGTTGGAAATCCTGAAAGGTGAGCTTCCTATAGAGGTGAGTGATCTGGAAGATGAAATTGAAGGTTTAAATACGCGTATCGGTCGTCTGGAGAACCAGATCAACGATATGGAGGCAGATATGGCCGGGCACGAGCGCAATATTAATGAAGCAGAGGGCTTGCTGGAACGCTACAGTAAGCAAATGGATAATGTAAAGAACAATCGTGAATACGAGGCCCTGATGAAGGAGCAAGAAATGCAGCGCCTGGAGATTCAGTTGTCAAACAAGAAAATCGGTCAGATCAAGCGTGACCTGGAAGCCAAGAACGAAACTTTGGCGGCTGCTAAGGAGCGCAGAGATGGTAAGAGTGAGCAGCTAGCCGAAAAGAAAGTTGAGCTGGAAGCAATCATCGAGAAGACCGAAAAAGAAGAAGCTAAGTTGCGTAAAGCTTCTGATAAGGCCCGCAAAGGTATCGAAGACCGTCTCCTGAAGTCTTACGATAAAGTTCGCAAGAGCTACCGTAATGGCTTGGCAGTAGCGACCGTAGAGCGTAACTCTTGTGGCGGCTGTTTCAACCGCATTCCTCCACAGATCCAACTGGAGATTTCACAGCGTAAAAAGATTATCGCCTGTGAGCACTGTGGCCGTATCTTAGTAGATGATGTAACCGCAGGTAAAGCTGTCGAAGCGGAATAGTTTTCGCCTAATCAGCAACACCGTGGCTACTGTCACCGTAGAACATCAGGCAGGATATCTCCTGTAAGTTCTAGTCCAACCGGAATTTTGCCTTTGTCAGAATTCCGGTTGTTTTTTATCCCAAACACTGTATGCGCTTTTCTACACTGCTTTTACTGTTAATCATCCTGTTCTCGCCTCACATCGAGCTGTCCGCCGAGGGATACTTTGATTACAACGCCTCAGCCCAGCAGATCTACAAGAAAATCTTCGAACTACGGTTAAGCGAAGCGCAGTCGCTAATTGCACACCTCAAGCTGCGCGAACCCAATAATCTAGTAGCCTACCATCTAGAGAACTACGTAGACTTCTTCACCATTTACGTATCAGAAGACGAGGCGGCCTACGATCGTATGAAAGCCAATCGGGACCGTCGATTGGATATCATAGTGGAGGGTGATACCAGCTCCCCTTACCACCTGTATGTACAAGCGGAGATACGCCTTCACTGGGCGCTCCTCAAGTTTCGTTTTGAAGAATACCTAGCGGCTTTCACCGATATCAATCGCGCACACAAATTGCTGCTCCGTAACCAAGAACGCTTCCCCGCTTTTCTGGGTAATAAGAAAGACTTGGGGATCCTACACGCCGCCGTCGGTACCGTACCTGACAACTACCGCTGGGCCATAGAGTTACTCAGCAGCCTGGAAGGCACTGTGGAGCAAGGAAAGAAAGAAATTGAGGATGTCCTGAGCACTGCCAGTCCCTCTTCTTTTCCCTTTCTACAAGAAACACAAGTACTCTACGCTTTTTTATTGCTCCACCTAGACGGCCGTCCTACTGCCGCCTGGGAAGCCTTGGAAGATGCCGACCTTCGCCCCAGTGAAACCCCACTACACGCTTTCGTTCTAGCCAACGTAGCCATGCGAACTGGCCATAACGATGATGCTATCCGCTGGATGGAAGCCGCTCCACGTGGCGCCAGTTTTTACCCCTTCCCTTACTTAGACTACATGCTAGGCGTGGCCAAAATCCGCAAGCTTGACACCGCTGGCAAGCGCCACTTACTCACCTTCCTGCGTAGTACCCGGGGTCGACATTACATTAAAGAGGCCTATCAGAAACTGGCCTGGGCCGAACTACTGGATGGCCGCCCACAGGCTTATCAAGACTATATGGAACTATTACTCCAGCGTGGCACCGATGCCGCTGGTGGC
>JBCBWU010000356.1:0-4558 GCA_039816955.1 Bacteroidota bacterium | reverse complement strand
GGTTGAGCGAGTAATGCATGCTGCCGGTTAGATTGGGAAGAGAGAAGATAGCATCCGTCACGTTCAGTCAATACATAGATACCCTCTGGTCGTTGTACCAGATTAGTTATTGTAGACCGTTGCTTGATGCCACCCGTCTGCCCATCGGGTAGGGTGAGAGAAAAAGCTACGCTTTCCAGGGACTGAGCAAATCCGCCACTCGCGAAAATGACAAGAATTGCTCCCAGCATTAGCTTTATTCTCCCTGTTTCTCTAAGGAAGAACATGTTTTTGGAATTATTAAGGAATTACACGATATAACAAGGGGTGTATAGTTTCCTTAATTGAAGTTGGACTATAAATGTCTGGGTCAGAAATCCTATAAAAAGTAGTGGCGCAAAGATAAGGTGTTTTTTTAATATCAACGTTCGATCTTGTAGTCCACCCCGAGACGACTTAGCTCTTGTACAAAATCATTGTCGGCTTTAACCTTACGTCCTCTCGCGGCGAGCGGCAACTTGATCCGGTTTTGACGGTCCAATAGTACCATGCGCAGATAGTGCGGGCCTTTGTGTTTTTCACACAATTGATCCAGGTTATCGACCACTTCGGGCGTTAGGCGCTCCAGTGGTAAAGTAAGTCGAATCCCCTTCGTCATCGTATCTCCAATACTTTCCAGCAGCGAGACATCTTTAATCTTCAGTTCCAGACCATCATCACGCCAGGATTTTTGGAAGCCGGCCTTCAGGAAAATCGCTTTTCCGGGTTCGAGCAGGTATTTAAACTTCTGGTAGTCATCTCCGAAGAGGCGGAACTCCAGTTCACCATCGAAATCAGAAATAGTGAAAATGCCCCAACCATTACCATTCTTTGACACCATGTGCCGTACCGCCGTAACCGATCCGGCCAAGAGTATCTGCGAACGCTGCTGATTTTGATCGATCGCATTAAGCGAACAAGTCACAAAGTTTTCCACCTCCATACGGTAGTCATCCAGCGGGTGGCCAGAAATGAAGATGCCGGTAACGTCCTTCTCTTTCTCCAGCTTTTCGATCAAACTCCACTCCCGGCAATTCGGCGGGGCGGGTTCTTCAATCATTACTTCCTCTTGGATGGCGCCAAATAGCGAAGTAGCCGCACTGATTTTCTGCTTTAAATAGGCAGAACCGTATTTCACCAAATGTTCGATGAATGTATCATACTTATCCGAAGGTGAAAAGTACTGCGCCCGGTGGATCTCTGCAAAACAGTCGAAGGCACCACCTAAAGCTAGACTCTCCAGCACACGTTTGTTAATCGCACCCTGATCCAGGCGAGTGAGCAGATTGAAAACACTAGAAAAACGGCCAGCCTCTTCCCGCTCTTCCAAAATAGCCGAAACCGGCCCCTCTCCTACCCCTTTGAGGGCAGACAACCCAAAACGAATTTGCCCTTTCACATTCACCGAGAAGTCAGAAACCGATTCGTTGATATCTGGCCCTAGCACATCCAAACCCATGCGCTTACACTCCTGCAAAAAGAAGGTAATCTTAGAAATATCACTCTTGTTGTTCGTCAATACCGAAGCCATAAACTCAGCTGGGTAATGTGCCTTGAGGTAGGCCGTCTGAAAGGCTACGAAAGCGTAGCAGGTAGAGTGTGATTTATTGAAGGCATAGGAGGCAAATGCTTCCCAGTCTTTCCAAACCTTTTCCAGCTTGTCTTGAGGGTGTCCCCGCTCCTTGCCACCATCAATAAACTTAGGCAACATCTTATCCAGCAGGGCCTTCTTTTTCTTACCCATTGCCTTTCGGAGCATATCAGCCTCACCCTTGGTAAAGCCCGCTAGCTTCTGCGAAAGCAACATGATCTGCTCCTGATAGACGTTAATACCGTACGTCTCCTCCAGGTATTCTTCCATTGCCTGCAAGTCATAAGTCACTGGCTCCCGGCCGTGCTTACGCGCAATGAAGTTGGGGATATATTCCAGCGGCCCCGGCCGGTACAAAGCGTTCATGGCAATCAAGTCCTCGAAGGCACTGGGTACCAGCTCCTTCATGTACTTCTGCATACCCGCACTCTCGTACTGGAAGATCGCGATAGTTTCACCACGTTGGAAAAGCTGATAGGTCTTTTCATCATCCAGGGGTACTGTATCCATCTCGAGCGTCACCTTGTGGTTTTGCTCCACCATTTCTACGGCCTTCTTGATAATCGTTAGGGTTTTAAGCCCCAAGAAGTCCATTTTCAGCAGGCCCGCATCCTCCGCAACGCTGTTATCGAATTGCGAAATTAGCATGCCGGTTTCCTTATCCGCAGTTACCGGAACATATTTGGTAATATCGTCTGGAGTAATGACGACCCCACAGGCGTGGATACCCGTGTTACGAATGGAGCCTTCTAGCTTACGGGCCGTCTGGATCATTTTGCCTACCTCGTCCGGTGCGTCGGCCAGTGCACGGAATTGGTAGGCTTTTTCACGCTCCTCACTGTTGAGAGCCCCTTTTAACTTAGGATCGATATCTCCATCTGCTAACACCTTGGCCAGGCTGGCCTTGAGGTGAGCAGGAAAAGTCTTAGCCACCCGGTCTACTTCCGGTAGGGGTATATTCATCACCCGACCTACATCACGCAAGCTCGATTTAGCGGCCATGGTACCGTAGGTCACAATTTGAGCGACCTGGTTCTGTCCGTACTTATCAATCACATAGTCAATCACCTTCTGGCGACCTTCATCGTCAAAATCAATATCAATATCCGGCATACTAATACGCTCCGGATTCAGGAAACGCTCAAACAGCAGATCGTACTTGATTGGATCTACATTCGTGATACCAATACAGTAAGCTACCGCCGAACCGGCCGCCGAACCACGCCCCGGTCCTACACTCACGCCCATATCGCGCGCCGTAGTGGTGAAGTCCTGCACAATGAGGAAATAACCAGGGTAACCAGAGTTTTTAATAACCTTCAGTTCAAAATCCAGCCGTTCACTGATCTCTGGGGTGATGGTACCGTAGCGTATCTTAGCCCCCTCGTAGGTCAAGTGTCGCAGATAATCATCTTGCGTCTTGAACTGCTCCGGCATGGGAAAGTTGGGCAACAGGATATCACGGGCCAGGGTGAGTTTATCAATCTTATCGTAGATCTCCATCGTATTGGCTACGGCCTCGGGATGATCCTTAAACAACAAGCCCATTTCCTGTTGTGTCTTGAAGTAGAAGTCCGAGCTGGAGAACTTAAAGCGCTTGTCGTCTGCGAGCAGGCTGTTGGTATTAATGCAAAGTAGAATATCGTGCGGTGCCCAGTCTTCCTCTTCTACGTAATGGCTATCGTTGGTACAAATTACCTTTACGTTATGCTTCTTGGCCAGTACCAGCAGCTTCTGGTTCACATCCTCCTGACTCATTCCCGTATAGATCGGGTTACCACTGCGGTCCTTGCCAATATCAATATTCTCTAGTCCGCGGTGCCGCTGTAATTCGATATAGTAGTCATCACCAAAGATGTTGAGCCACCATTTCAATTCCTCTTCGGCTTCCTCGTCCTTGCCCTGTAAGATAAGCTGCGGAATAATAGCACCGATACAACAAGACGTCACGACCAGGCCTTCATGGTATTTTTCAATCAACTCTTTGTCAATACGCGGAAACTTGGAGTACAGTCCCTCTATAAAGCCCAATGAACACAACTTACTCAGGTTCTCGTAACCGGTTGCGTTCTTGGCCAACATGAGCTGGTGATAGCGCTTGTCTCTTTCCCCAGTTGCTCTTGAGAATGCCTTCTTATGGCGGTCTTCTACCATGTAAAACTCACAGCCAATGATGGGTTTTAAATCCCGACGCTCTGCCTCCGCGACGAATTTGAAGGCGCCGAACATGTTTCCATGATCAGTTAAAGCAACACCTTTTTGTCCGTCCCTGGCGGCTTTATCCATCATGGTGCCGATCTCGGACGCGCCATCTAATAATGAGTATTGCGTGTGGCAGTGTAAGTGAAGAAATTCCGGCATAATTCGCTAAATCAAGCTCTTCTAAGGGATGCAAATAGAATAGAAAACAACATGCTATACTGCTCCATATTATAGTAAACAGTATGAAACACATACTACGCTTAAAATTACCAAAAAAGTGTTGAGTAGAGTTACCGGAAGGGTAAAAGTTATCCACAAAATGTTGTAAAAAGAGAAAGGAACACCCCGAGTCGTGTCCCCGCGACCGCGTGTTCCAATCTCATCAAAACTAACATCTCTCGAAGCGAGTGCCCGGAGAGGTACTAGCAGGATTTTTAGGTGTTCTCAGAAGTGGCGTTTTTAGAGGAGCCACACCGTTAAAGGTGAGGGATGGTATTCTTTAGTAGGGTTGAGTGTTTTTGAAAAAGTGGTACGGCCGTAGTCCCCTTGGGCTGTACCACCCGAAAAAAATTATATTTAAACTAACATCATTACTGTTAACAAGGCCCCTAGTCTTACTGAGTTTCCTCAGTAAAAACTAAGGGGGTTCTTAGGGTGTTATCTTGAGAATCAGTGCATTTATATCACCTAGATTTTACATGTACCAAAATTCGTGATCAAAAGTATTAGATCCACCACTGGAGGCAG
>JBCBWU010000355.1:0-4579 GCA_039816955.1 Bacteroidota bacterium | reverse complement strand
TGTCAGGGCTGATGCTAAAGCGCTGAGCGTACTTACCGTCAAAATGTTTTTTCTCGTCGGAGCCATTGGTCTTAATACTCGAAAAACTCTTGGTCAGGCTACCAAATAAGAAGCCTCCCGTCTGAAAGAAAATCCGCTCACCATCTTCACTGAATACCGGATATTCTCCTTTTGGTGTAACTATCATCGGTGCTCCGCCATCAAGTGCCACGGTATAAAGGCCAGGCTCTGTACAATGCAGATAGCCTTGGTGGCCGTTACCACCATCTTTCCGAAACACCACCGTTTTACCGTCTGGTGAAAAGCTGGGCGTTCGGTAAATGCCTGGTTCAGCGGTCAAAGTTTTAGAAGAACCGTCACTTAGATCATGCAGGATCACACTCCCCTTCTCCTGATCATCCCAACTCACATAGGCTAACTTGCTCCCATCAGAGCTAAAGGCTGGCTCGAATTCAAAGTGCTCAGCAGCGGTGAGGCGGGTGACCTTCTTAGAATCGACATCCATTTTCCAAAGGTATCCTACTGCACTAAACACCAAGGTCTTTTCGTCAGGAGAGGTAACCAGATGGCGGATCACCTTGACGGTGAAGTTATCTTCAAAAACGGGATTGTTTACCCGTTGAGTGGTAGCCACTTGTGTACTGACCTGAGCAGAAAAAGGAATTTGCTTTGCCGCAACTTTTGAACTTGGGTCAGTCGGAACTTGCCAGATTTTACCATCCGCCCAGATAATGATGTTCTTATCATCCGGTGTCCAATCAAAGCCAGTGTAAACACCGAAGATAGCCCAGGCCTCTTGTTGATCTTTGCTTAGGGCGTCATAAATGGGATAAGCTAATCCCGTTTCCAGATTATAAACAAAGAGGACCGACTTCTCGCGCACACGACGTACAAACGCCAGATGTTTCCCATCATTAGATAACTGCGGCCGACAAGCACCACCTGGTCCACGCACTACGGTCTCCATCTTATCCTCTTGCCGATCGTAACGCTTGATTACGTAAATCTGGCTATTGGGATCTTTGTTGTACTGGAAGTACCCGCCAGGGTACATATCCTCACTGAAGTACACGTAGCGGCCATCCGGAGATACTGTTGGTTCGTTTACATCCTGCTGGTCATTCTTGCGTTTAGTCAACTGAATTCCGCTTCCACCGGTGCGGTGGTACAGCCACATTTCACCAGCACCCAGTGAACGCTGCGAAGTGAAGTGCTTGCGGGCTACAAAGTACTGTCCATCTGGTGTCCAGGCAGCGTTATTCAACAGGCGAAAACTCTCCTTGGTCACCTGAGTAGCTTCACTTCCGTCGGCTTTCATGATCCAGATATTATCACCACCTCCGGCATCACTGGTAAATAAGATTTCGGAACCATCCGGACTAAAGCGTGGTTGTACTTCCCATGCTAGGCCACTGCGTAGCACAGTCGCTGTACCGCCCGAAATTGGCATTTGATAAATATCCCCCAGCATATCGAACACGATGGTCTCTCCATCCGGACTTACGTCCAGATTCATCCAGGTGCCTTCGTCCGTAGTGAAGTTTAAATCTTGCCAGCCCCATTCTCCCTGGGGGGCATTTACGTCCCAGGATTCCGGTTTTTTATCCTGGCTCTTTAGTACCACTGCGCAAGCCATTGCGAGTAGCAGAAGGGTAAATTTTTGCATTTAGTAATCCTTTAATCAGTGGTTGCTAAGGTAGGTATTTTCCCAAGAGCGCTTCCCGTTTACTGCGGCAGGTCTGCTGTTCACTGAACCGCGCTCGGGAGCTGTCGAGAAATGGCTATCTTTTGCTTTCGAAAATCGGGTCAGCCCTAAACAAGGATTGCCAATCCCCCGTGCTTCACCAATGAAAGAATCATTTTACACCCTACAAAAGAGTAAAAACATGTTGTTTCGCATCATTTGCTGCGCTGGATTGTTAGTACTACTATCATGTGAAAACAATCCCGATACCTCCGTGTCAACCAATTACGAAAAAATGCCCGTTAACTACCCAGAAACCGCCACGGTCGACCACTCTGACGATTACCACGGCACCAATATTGCCGATCCTTATCGCTGGCTTGAAGTAGATACTGCTCAAGACGTTGAAGCCTGGGTGAAGAGTCAAAATGAAGTAACCTTCGGTTATTTGGAGGATATTCCTTTTCGGGAAAAAATTGAAGAGCGCCTAACAGAATTGCTCAACTATCCACGTTTGAGTTCACCTTTCCGCGCAGGCGACTATTACTTCTTCTACAAGAACGATGGCCTGCAAAATCAGCCGGTTATTTACTATCAAAAAGGATTGGACGGAGAGCCCGAAGTATTCATTGACCCAAATACCTGGTCAGAAGAGGGTACCACTGCGATTAGTCTAATTGGCTTTTCTGAGGATGACCGCTACGTTGCTATGTCTATTGCGGAAGCAGGTAGTGACTGGCGTCAGATTCGCGTGATGGAAGTAGCTACCAAAACCGAACTGGAAGATCGCCTTGACTGGGTGAAGTTTAGCGGTGGCGGATGGTCCGGCAATGGCTTCTACTACAGCCGCTATCCGGCCCCGGAGCCCGGTCAGGAGCTTTCAGGGAATAATCAGTATCACAGTGTATACTATCACGAGTTAGGCACACCACAAAGTGAAGATAAACTGGTATTTCGCGACGACGATAATCCAGGTAACTATCACTACGGCTACGTAACTGAAGACGGCAATTACTACATCATGTTTGATGCGCCTGGTACCGATGGCTTTGCCACTTACTATAAGGACCTGAAAAACGATGGTGATTTCGTAGCGCTATTTCCCGGCTACGAAAGTAAAAATACAGTGGTCCATAATATCGGCGAGCACATGCTGGTACTCACGAACATTGATGCGCCTAAATACCGCTTAGTAGAGGTTGACATCAATAAGCCCGCTAAAGAAAACTGGAAGGAGATTATTCCAGAAAGTGATGATCTGCTACAAGGTGTTTCCAGCGGTGGTGGCTATCTCTACGCCAACTATCTGGAGAAGGCAACTGACCGTTACTATCGTCACAATTATGACGGAAGCAGTCGTCAGGAGATTGCGTTGCCCGGTACGGGTAGTGCTGGCGGCCTCGGCGGTGATGAGGAAGATGAAACGCTGTTTTACACCTTTACCTCATTTATATATCCACCCACCATCTTCAAATATAATGTAGCAAGCGGCGAATCAGAGCCCTTCTACAAAGCAGAGCTACAGTTTAATCCAGACGATTACGTAGAAAAGCAGGTCTTTTATCCTAGTAAGGATGGTACCGAGGTCAGTATGTTCATCGTACACAAGAAAGATCTTGACATGAACGGTGCTAATCCGACTTACCTGTATGGCTACGGTGGATTCAACGTGAGTCTATCACCAAGCTTTAGCGCTTCTCGCTTAGTATTACTCGAAAATGGCGGGGTCTTTGCCATGCCTAACCTACGCGGTGGTGGTGAATACGGTGAAGAATGGCACCAGGGCGGAATGCTACACAACAAGCAGAATGTCTTTGATGACTTCATCGCTGCGGGGGAATATTTGATCAATGAAGGCTATACCAGCAAGGAAAAACTGGCGATTGCCGGCGGAAGTAACGGTGGGCTCCTCGTTGGTGCCTGCATGACGCAACGCCCCGATCTTTTTGCGGTAGCATTCCCAGCCGTAGGTGTAATGGACATGCTGCGCTATCACAAATTCACGGTAGGTAAAGGCTGGATTCCAGAGTACGGCTCCAGTGACGATCCTGAGCACTTTGAAAACTTATTGAGCTACAGTCCGCTCCACAACTTGAAGGAAGGTGTGGCGTATCCTGCCACAATGGTTACTACTGCCGACCATGATGATCGCGTTGTACCGGCACACAGCTTCAAATTTGCTGCCCAATTGCAAAAGAGCCATACTGGTGATAATCCGGTGCTGATTCGCGTTGCCGTTGATGCTGGCCACGGTGCCGGTAAGCCCATCGGCAAAATCATCGAAGAGCAAGCTGATTTGTGGTCTTTCTTCTTCTACAACACGGATGCTCCGGTGAAGTATATCGAAGGATAGACGGGAAGTAAGAAATTAGAAAGACGAGGTTAGAAATAAGTGGACGTAGAGAAATAGCTACTTTCTATTTTGATAAGCGAAAATTTCATAATTGATTGAATACCTGGAAATCGCGTTGAAAGGTTTCGCTTATCATCAAGAAAATAGGAAGTAGTTATTTTAGTCCGAACACTTACGAAGTGGGAAATGGGGGTATTGGCTCCTGTTTCCTGCTTTAATTAGAATTAGAATGTGAATTAGGGTTAGAATGTATTGGATTGATTCAACCACCCAAGGCACCAAGCGCACCTGAGTTTTTTAGAACCATCTAAGGTATATCAGAGCATACAAGAAAGTATTCCATCTCCTCTATTTTGGACCACATAAGGCACTTCAGAACACAGAAGACACAATCAACTAATTCAACCAACCCAACTAAATCCACCAAATTCACTAATCAGGGCCGACAAAGGAGGCCTTACCAATTCAACTATTCTAACTTCTCCTTAACACCCCTTAACCCTCTTTAACCACCCACCACGCAGCATTAACGGTTTAATAGG
>JBCBWU010000354.1:0-4638 GCA_039816955.1 Bacteroidota bacterium | reverse complement strand
CGAAATCATTTACCGTTACCGGCAAACAAACATTATCACCCGTCATTACCGTGGCATCACCCAAAATGAGGGTAAAGCCTTCGATCGGGTTTCCAACAGTAACCGTACCAGAGTTGGTGTTGGTGGTTACTGCGCCATCTACATTAGTGAGGGTAGCATTGGTGATGGTAACATCCGAAGTTGTCATGCCATTTACATCGAAGCACAGCTCTACAATTGCCGTTCCATTAGGCAAGGTGATACCGCTAGCATTCGACCAGGTCACGGTAAGGGTACCCGGGCTCGGGTTGGTGATATTAGCCGCACCCCAACCAGGTCAGCTCGCATTGAAGTTCTGTGAACCAGTAAAACCGAGGATACTTGAGTTGTAGCTTACGGTAAAGGACATGCTGTTGATGTCCGTGAAATTCGTCACCGTTAGTGGCAAGCAAACATTATTGCCTTGCATGGTGGTTACATCCGCTAGAGTGAGGGTTACTGGATCAGGACCGCCGGTGCCTATCGTAACAACACCAGGGTTACTATTGAAAGGCACCTCCTCTTCATCGATGTTGATGATCTCAATTGGCGTAGGCATACCAGAGAAGGTCACCGTAGTCGTTGTGGTAGTAGTAACGTCGAAACATATCTCAAAGAGCACCTCACCATCAGCCAGCGTTACGCCACCAGCCAGAGGGTCATTCCAAGTGGCCGTAACACTACCCGGTGGTAATGGGCCAATCGGCATGGGTTGTCCAATGGATGCTGCTCCCCAACCCAAAAGTCCGGCGTTAAAGTTCTGGACACCAGTATAAGTTAAAGCAGCAGGATCGTAATTGATACTGAACTGCATACCCAGGATATTCTCAAAATCATTTACCGTTACCGGCAAACAAACGTTATCACCCGTCATGGCGGTTACGTCACCCAGGATTAAGGTAAAACCTTCAATAGGGCTATCAATGGTTACTGTACCGGCATTGGTGTTTGTGGAAACGGGTCCGTCCGTATTGGTTAGGTTAGGACCAGTTATCGTCACATCAGAAGTTGTCGCACCATTTACGTCGAAACATAGCTCTACGAGTACAGTTCCGTCGCCTACCGTAACACCTACACCATTAGCCCAGGTGATACTCAATGTACCAGCACTTGGATTAGTGATGTTGCCAGCGCTCCAACCCGCTACGCTTCCGCTAAAGCTTTGCGCTCCGGTAAAACCAAGGATGCTAGCATCATAGTTAACGGTGAAGGACATGCTGGTGATGTCTGTGAAATTGGTGACCGTTAGAGGCAAACAAACATTGCTACCCTGCATGGTTACTACATCGCCCAAGGTTAGCGTCACCGCTGGAGTACCTCCACCAATGGTGATCACACCAGGATCACTATTGAAGGGTACCTCCTCCTCATCGGTATTAATGATCTCAATGGGGGTAGGGCTACTAGAAAAGGTTACGGTAGTTGTGCTTGAGGTGTTAACGTCAAAGCAGACCTCGAAGAGGATATCCCCATCGGCTAAAGTTACACCGCCAGCTAATGGGTCGTTCCAGGTGGCAGTGATACTGCCCGGCGGCAACGGCCCCTCTGGCATAGGTTGCCCGATAGAAGCCACACCCCAACCCAAAAGGGCGGGATTGAAGTTTTGGACACCGGTATAAGTAAGGGCACTCGCATCATAGTTGACGCTGAACTGCATACCCAGGATATTCTCAAAGTCGTTCACCGTTACCGGTAAACATACATTATCCCCCTGATCGGCGTTGACATCCCCTAGAATCAGCGTGAAGCCTTCGATTGGGCCACCTCCGCCACCGCCAACAGTAATGGTACCACTTTCACCTTGGAAAGGCACTTCCACCTCATCAGTATTGATGATTTCTGTTGGGGTTGGGCTACCGCTAAACGTTACGGTAGTACTTGTGGTGGTTACTACATCAAAGCAAATTTCTACCAAGGTTGTACCATCAGCCAAGGTTACACCCGCAGCCAGTGGGTCATTCCAGGTAAAGGTCAAGTTACCCGGTGCCAATGGGCCCTGGGGAGCAGGTTGACCAACCGAACCAGCAGTCCAACCTAAGAGCGCCATATTGAAGTTCTGTACACCAGTATAAGTCAACGCACTAGGATCGTAGTTGACACTGAACTGCATGCCCAGAATATTCTCAAAGTCGTTCACCGTAATGGGCAAGCAAACATTATCCCCTTCGTCTGCGTTCACATCCGGCAAAATCAAAGCAAAGCCTTCAATTGGGCCGCCTCCACCGCCGCCGCCAACGGTAACGGTACCACTTTCGCTATTGAAAGGTACTTCCACTTCATCAGTATTGATGATCTCCACCGGTGTTGGAGTGCTGGAAAATGTAACGGTAGTACTAGTAGTTGTAGTTACGTCAAAACAAATCTCGAATAGCGTAGCACCATCTGCTAGCGTTACGCCACCAGCTAGTGGATCATTCCAAGTAGCTGTGAGGCTACCGGGAGGAAGTGGTCCAGCCGGAGCGGGTTGACCAACAGAGGCCGTTCCCCAACCCAATAGCGCGGCATTGAAGTTCTGTACTCCAGTGTAAGTCAACGCGCTAGGATCATAGTTCATACTGAACTGCATGCCCAGGATGTTGTCAAAGTCATTTACTGTGATGGGCATACATACATTGTCTCCTTCACTCGCGTTGATATCCGGCAGACTGAGTGTAAAGCCGGTAGGCATACTGTTGCCGTTAACGGTTACCATCGCATCATTACCAGCGAAGCCCAGATCATTACCATCAGGATCAAGTATCTCGATGGACTGAGGAAGGTTAGGGTTAAACTCGAGAGAGGTGGTCCCGCCTTGCTCTCCTTGGAAGGTAATGGAAAAAATGACTGTTTGGTCAGGCAGGGTCACGCCTGCAAAAGAAGGGTGGTTCCAACTCAAAATTACTCGATCATCGGGAGCGTTTCCAGTACCGGGTAAACCAAAAGAGCTGATGGCTAGCCCGGGTAAGGCGGCAGCGTTGATATTGGAAACCGATTGGTAACTGATGATCGCCTCGTTCCAGGTAATAGGCAACTGGATACTGGCAACATTAGTGAAGTTACTCACCTGCACATCTACGGTGAAGGTGTTTCCTTGATCAACCAGATTATTTGAGGGAGTAATAGTAAATGTCGGCTGGGCCAAGAGCTGTCCTAAGCATAGGAATAGCAGGCCCGTGAACAGGTGTTTGAGCAATCCGTTCATGGTAGTGGGGAATTTGGGATATATGATTTTGTAAAGCAGTTTTCTCGTTTAGCATCCGCAGGACACTTCAGGACAATACTATGAAATGCGAGGGCTAGTCGGGCCTGGGAGTAGGCCTGATGTGCTGAACTCACCAAAAGAATTGTCAACGAAGCAGTTAGCGGCTTTATGGAGCTACCCGCAAAATTCGTCTTGTGATAACCTGATCATCCATTTGAATTTTTAGGATGTAGGCTCCAATATGTTTAAACAGTGTATTCTCTAACTCTAAGGTATTACGGCCAGGAGCTGCATTTGTTACTCCCGTCGCAATTTGCTGACCATTAACTTCCGTCAACGTCCAGTTCAAATCTCCACCATTCTTCGCCATCAACATCACATTCACATTCTGGGCAGAAGGATTTGGCACAATATCTACCTCCAATGCCTGGGCAGCAATATCGATCACACTAGTCGGCTCACCAATGGTGATTAATCCTCCATCAAAATTCACGTTCAATGGTGTGTTGTTATTTACGCCATCGGTGTCTACAACTTCAACGTTTCCACCAAAGGTGATCTCACTTTGCGTACCATCTTGTCCGGTTACTTCTAACTGAAGGGTGAAAAGAATAGCATCATCGTCCAAGGAATTACCACCTAAACTCATATCAAAATAGAGAAAGGAAACCTCTCCACTTGAAGCGTTCATCGTACCAAAGTCATTGTCCTCTGACAAGCCAAAAGGAATGTTCTCGATACCTACGTAACGGAAGTCCATTGAATCCCAGAAAACGGAAAAGGAAGTGGAAACGATATCCTGATAGCCCGTCACGCGAACGTCGACATTGATCACCTCGGCGGGATCAACTTGCATATCTTGGATATAAATAGAAGTGTCTTGCTGTGCAGAAAGATTGATAGTAGCAAGCAATAAAAGGATAACCCCAAGGCACTGGGATAACTTATAATTCATGGGATTATGTCAATTGAAGTTAATCAATACAAATCTTAACGCAAGGTACAAAAATTTCTTGGAGTTATGCCGGAAGGTCTGCCGCTTTGCAAAATTAGACAGTGTCCTGTCAATTGTAGCATACCGGTACATATTCCCCCGTCTGAAGGCACTTTAGATACGCCATACGGCTGCTTTTACCAGGAATAAAAGAGGGCTTCGGAAGTAAATCCGAAGCCCTCTTTGCTAAGAAGTTTTCGGAGAACTTTGCGTTCTCCGAAAACAATATGACTTAAGTGATTACTTAACAGCAACCATTTTCTTAGTCGTAGTGTACTCACCAGCAGTGATGGTGTAGCTCAACACACCGCTCGCACCTTGGATCATGTCCTTAGTTACGTTTACTGTGTTGTAACCCGCTGCGTAGTCACCGCGTAGTACGGTCAATACTCGGCCGCTAGCATCGCTGATCGTCAACGTAGCTTCTGCGTCCTCTGGCAAGTTG
>JBCBWU010000353.1:0-4644 GCA_039816955.1 Bacteroidota bacterium | reverse complement strand
GTATTAGCTCCATCAGCATTATATCCGAATCGTATTTATGTGGAGGCACCGTCATGTTCCAAGCGTTAGGAGATTTGCAAACACCTAACACAAGATTCTCACACTTTTCTAAGAGGTCGGAATCAGGTATTCCCTGCACTTTTTCATTGAAAGCGGATTCTCTGTCTTTCATTACTGCTGGTTTTTATTGATGAATGTCAACTTGGTATTGATAGTCCTCCGCTATCGCATCTTCTTCGATTAATTCAATCGCTTCTTGCCTACTCATTCGAGTTGTGGGGCCATAGCAGTACCATCCTATCACATTCGTTTCATTTTCGTTGATTCGGAACTGAAACCGAATTGCTGGCTTCCCATTTCCATGAATGTAATCGACAATCTCAAAGCCGTTTACTTTATTTAGTATTTCCATTGGCTGGTATTTATGTAAATAGTGATGGCGTTATTGCCGTTGTTTCAATTCTGCTCCTGCCGATTTCGTAGTACTTATCATGCAATTCCCATGAAATACAGCCCCTTCCCTCCTTCATCGAGGCCAAGTAGGTTGAAAATGATCCTCCGAAAGGATCACACACTAACTCGCCCGGTATCGATAAATCTCGGATGATTGCCTGGAGTAATTCAATTGGCTTTTCGTTTGGGTGGATTAGGTTTTCTCCACTAATGCGAGGGCATTTATAAATTGACTTTGGCCGTCCGTTCTGGAACTTGTATCGGCCTTTTACGGCGTAGATCATCAGCTCGTGCTTTGGCGCTATTTGTTCTTGTAGATCACCCATTCCATGACCTACTTTATCCCACACGATTTGTGATTTCGGATTAAACCCCACTCGCATAATTTCATCAAGAAAAGGCTGCTGCACATCCCACCGATAGAAACATACCAACCGCCCTCCTTCCTTCATCTTTGGAAATAAAGGGGCAAGCCATTCCGTATATGGAGTTTCGTCGTTTAGTATCTTATCTTTCTTATCAGTCGTCCAGGACGACTGATAACCAATTCCATATGGGGGATCTGTTAGGCATAAGTCGATACTGTTGTCAGGAATTGTGCTCAACCCTTCAATGCAATCCCCCTTATAAATCCCTGTTTTCATTTAAACGACTGTTTTACTTTTTCAATCAGTTTTGGTGGCCAGTTTTCACTATTCTACCAGCCACCTTTTCAAAAAACTGTTTCATCAAATGATTTCATAAATCAGGTCGGTTTAGACGTTTTTTTGTACTTCCTTCCTACCTTGATTTTTTCATGTCGGAGGTAGTTGTAGATTGAAGTAGTGGCTATTCCTAAGTGCTCAGCGATTTGCCTTATCGACCAATCCGGATCGTGATAAAGCTGAGCAACCAGTTTTGCCTTCTTCTTACCCTCATCGGACAATCCCTTCGGTCGTCCTCCCCTCCTACCCTGAGCTGCTGCGGCTCGTAAGCCTTCCATCGTTCTTTCACGAATGATATCCACCTCGAATTCAGCCAGGGCTGCCATGATCGTATAGAGCATCTTGCCCATAGGGCTGCCATGATCGTATAGAGCATCTTGCCCATAGGGCTGCCATCTAATTGAAAGCCCTCTTTCTTGCTTCTCAGTGTGGCTCCAGAAGAAAGAATTTTATCTGCCAGATTCATGAGGTCTTTTGTGGACCTTCCAAAACCAGCTAGTCTTACAACTAATATTTCGTCTTGCGCTCTGATTTTGTCCATCATTCTCTGCAAACCAGGCCTTTTTGCCTTTCTTCCAGATATGCGATCAATAAATACTTCATCGCATTCTGCTTTTAATTCAAGTATCTGACGATCAACGTTTTGATCGCGAGTAGACACTCGGATATATCCGAATCTCATTTGTAATTTTTGTTCAAGTGATAATAATGAAGCTGCTACTTCAGCAGCCAGAAATACTTAGCGTACTGTGGTGAATTGATAATGTCCCAAACCCCTACAGTGCGCTGCGCTTTTTCCGGATCGTAGTTGAGGTAGTTGATCAAATACCACCCCATCATACTGGGTGCGCGGTGACGACCGTTGCGGCAGTGTACGAGCACTTTATGGTCGTGCAGCTGCTGACCGATCTCAATGGCCATGCTCTCGACACGGCCCTCGATGTTGGAATAAATGAAGATCAGGCCGAGGGAATCCTCGACGAATAAGCGCTCCTCGGCTACGCTCATGCAGCCTGCTTCGCGAGCAGGAGAATTGCCGTTCAAACGCCAGACTACCTCTCCCCCACTCTCTTTAAATTGGCGCAGATCTTCCCGGCATTGAGTACCCCCCAGCCAATCCCCCGTAGGCATGACCTTGGCACTCTCAGGACTTGATAATGTCTTGGTAGCTGTAGCGGTAAAACTCGCCTGCTGAATAATCGGCTGAGGCTCCGCTTCAATTGGTTCGGATGGGTCGTATATAGCCATCCAGGATAGTATGCTTAGGCTAAAGCATACCTGAAGTAAACTTTTCATCACACTACACATTGCTCCGTAGGGCTGAGCCCTCTCCTACTCCACCCTACGAAATTAAGGAAAAATTAGTTGTAGAACTCGGCAAGCTTGCCCTTCCAATAGGTCAAGTTGTCCTCTAAGGCCTTTAAGTCTCCAGCCTTAGCACCCTTCCTTTTTGCTTTGTCCAGGCGATCTGTGTAGGTGCGAATTCTGCTGTTCACAGTACCCATTGTGTACTTTACAGCCTCGTTATTTTCCTTGATGTGTGTAACGTATTTTACTCTTGTGCATTTCCCATCGCTACACGCACTGGAATCCTTGTGGTCACTGGTGGCCACGGTGCGTGTATCTGTGTAGCCTTCGTGTGTATCCTCATCTTGTGTAGCCGTTTCGTGTTGTGTAAAATCAACTGTGTAAGCTCCTCGATCAATAGCGTGTGTGGCCACAGAAAACTCATAGCTCTGTAGCCAGCCAGTGGATTTCCAGTGTTTGAATGGGCGAACAAAAAGATTCTGTACAGCATCCAAGAAAAACTCAGGAATCCGCCTAAATAAATCGAGAATGGTAAGGACGCTAGTCACATTGTCTTCTGCCACCTGCTGGCCGTAGATTTTGCGATGTTCCGCCAATAGGGTGGTGTTCTGAAATGCCATCAGACCGCAGATAAGGGCCATTGCGCCTAATCCGAATTGGATTAACAGGCCGCGCCAATTACGCTCGCCCTCCAATGTGAAAGCGTTGGCAGTTAATGATATCAATGTGCTATCTGACGAAGCGTTGTAAGATAAGATAGGGGATAGACTAGCTTGCATATTCGTTGCGTAGCCACCTGCCTCAGCAATTAGCTCTTTCCCTTCAGCTTCTGCTGATCGAATCCGCTCACGGTATCGCTGGTATTCTGGTGCACACTTAGAGCAAACCCAGAACCAATGATCTGGTTTGTTCTTGGCTTTGGCATAGTCATTTTGCCAATGATCGCTCACTGGCTTTCCGTTTGGCAGGATAGTGATCGCCTTCTCTAGTAAACCCTTGGCGGATTTTCGAGCGTCTGACAAGCGCTGACTTTCCACTTCTCCAGCATCGGAGAGCAGGGTATAAGCCTGCTGCTTTAAGCTATCTTTGCGTTCTTCCCGATCAATCAACTCCTGCTGCAGGTCAGCCACATGACTGTCCCCCTTGACCGTCTCACCAACAAAAAAATTGCTAACAATAGACATCAGTAGGGTACAGACAAAAAACATGATTGCCCTGTTTCTCATCATCTTCTGATACTTCCCACTAGCATGGGGGGTACTAGCTCCAACCAAGCTATTGAGAAAAGCCCAGTCGATGGCTAAGAAGCCCACAACTACCATGACACCGGAAAAAAAGACGTGTGCTAAGACTGAGTTAGGAAAGAGATGCTTTGCGATTTGAGCACCTATCAGGTAAGTGAAGAGGGTGCTTGTCAAGGCGCAAACTGTAACTTGGAAATTTCGGGATATGATATACCCCTGTTCTTGGTTGTAAGCCGTGATTTGGCCTACATCCTTGCCTTTGTTTTTCATTGTATACTTATTTAAATACCTATTGCAAGTATAAGGAAAATATTTTAAATTCGCCACATGGCAATGAAAGAAAAAACTCCGAAAGAGAAAATTAAAGTTATTATTAAAGCAAAACTAGAGGAAGGAAAGTCCTTGAGGGATCTGGCACGTGAAACCAATCTTAGCTACATCAGAATTCACAATTTTTATAGCGGAAGGAGAGAGGTATTAGATGTAGATTTTGCTCAAGAGCTTCTGAGAGGATTGGGCGAAGAAATGACATTAAAATAAACCAGCAATGATTGTGATAGATACTGATGTTCTGGCTCAACTAAATGGGTCAGAAATAAAATTACTACTTGCTATTGCGAAGAAGGTGTATGAAGAAAAAACGAATCTTATTACTAATAAAGAGCTGCTGAAGCTATCTGGTTTCAGCCGAGGAAAAATGCAATACACAAGAATTTCTCTCGAAGAAAAAGGAATGATCAGCAGAGGGCCTAACAAGGGCAGGGGGGTGCAAAGCGTTTATGAGATAAAAACATTGCTAGTTGCCCCTGAAGACTATTTCTACCACTAACCTGGCTACTGTAGAGCAGTACCATCTTCAAATAAAATCTTTTCAGGTATCCATTGAATCTTCATGTCATCTAGTCCTTTCTCCTTAAGAATGGCGTCCTCATCTA
>JBCBWU010000352.1:0-4664 GCA_039816955.1 Bacteroidota bacterium | reverse complement strand
ATACACTTTCCAGAAGACCAGGCCCTAGTGCTCTATGAACCTCAATAGCCGCACCGTTAACTTGATACACTAAATCATTGAGAAAACGCTTGGTGATCATCGATCCGAGTTTGCAAGGAATTACTTTCATTTCATCTATAAAAGCAGAAAGAAAGCACTTCGTGACACCTACTCAAAATTCTCCGCCATTACCCAATCACCCTCCGTACGGCCTAGATAAACATCTTCTAGCTCCAGAAGTCCTTCACAGCGAAAATCCAACGCCCGAATAAAATACCCTGACACTTGGCCCGGGCTTTCCTGCACCACCTGCCCATTAATCCGAACCTTTACTTTACCACGTACAGCCTCAATCTCCAACTCCACTACATCACTAAAATCAACACCGAAAGCAGACAAGTCGTGCTGGTCACCGGGCCAAAAATACTGCTGCAAACGAAGGTCTACAGCCGAGACACATCCGGGACTCACCAATGGTATCTTCATAATTCCCTCCTCGGCTAAGATGTATACGTAGGTCAATTGGCAGGCGGCACTGCCTTGTGCGTAAGTGTGCCGGAGGCCTGCCTTGAAGTAAAAATTATCAGTTTTAAGTTGTGCGAAATCTTGTGATACCCCCATACGGGTAACGGGAGCCTGAGGTTGCATATCAATGCCCTTATTGGCCAGTGCTTCCTCGCTCAATTGTAGCTTTCCAGCAGTGCGCAACTCCTCCATTTGGAAGTATACGGGCACCGGCTCCTGCGCCACAGCAGCGTACCAACCATCCGACATAATGTGAATATCATGCTCTTTCACAATCTTCCCGCCGATTAGCAGCTTCGCTTGAAAGTAACCCGGGTAAAAGTAAATGGAAGTGTGCTGTCGCTGTTCCTTTGGCAAGGTCTTACGCAAGCTAGGATCCCACGACTGCTGCACCTCAATAGAGTCAAAAGGAGACTTCAGTGCATCAATGTCAAAAATGACGGAATTGGGGATGCCTACACTCCGAACAGTGGCACTGGAAAAGTGAAAATCATCTGGATTAAATTGTGGTTCATTTTCCAAACTGGGAAACAGCAGGAGCAGAATAACTATCGCACCACTAATTGCCGCGATCTGTCCCCATCGTTTGCGGTTGATTCCATCTAGAGGATTACGTTTCTCTTGCTTGGATTGTGTTGGAGGGTGCTCTACCGCACTGGCAAAGTGGCGCCAATTATCATAACCCAAAAAACTGGCCAATACATCCAGTGTATTAGTAGTAGGCTTACTGTCATAGCTGACTTTACCCCATACTCGTTTGAGGGTGACATAACTCAGAGACTGACCCGTTTCTTCCAAAATCTCTTCACTCAGGCGCAAGAAATCCTGATGCGTCCATGTCGACGAGGCGCCCCAACCCAGCTTTTCTTCAATGGCAATGAGGCAAGTACTTAATACAATCTGGTGATCCATACAGCTACAAAAATAAGCTTCTACGGTGGTTCTCACCATCTTGTGTCAACTTGTACCAACTTGTACAAGCCTTGTATTGGGTTTTCTTGGGCGGACTCCGTCATTTGCAACAGTATGTGTAAAGTTGTTCGCACGGGGTAGTCATTAAAATCACCCGACTGACTGCCCCGTCGAACCCTAAATTCAACTACAATGTATCCAAGAATTCGCTTCACCTTTTTTCTACTTTTTCTACTTTATGGACTGCCGGCGCATCTGCAGATTGAGGTACCATTTGATAGCCCTGCGTGGGAAATTGGCGGTAACTTCCATCAACTCACAGTCTATCAAGGGCAACAGGCGCTTACTTTACAAGGTGCAGCTGCACAGCTCAAGGACGTACAACTCCAGGACGGCATTATCGAATGGGACATGGCTTTTTCACCCCAACGAGGTTTTGCAGGACTGCGCTTCAGAATAACCGACGCAGCTAACAGCGAAGAATTTTACCTACGGCCCCACCAATCTGGCAACCCAGATGCGAATCAGTATTGCCCAGTCGATAATGGAATGTCGAGCTGGCAGCTCTTTCATGGAACAGATTATTCCGCGGCCATAGAATATCCATTTCACGAGTGGTTCCACGTAAAACTTGTCGTTGCCGGCAGCCGTGCTGAAGTCTACATCAAGGACATGACAAAACCACTTTTTCACATTCCACACCTGAAACAAACACCCACTACCGGGGGACTGGCGCTTTATGCGAACAGAACCCCGGTCTATTTTGCCAATTTTAGCTACACGCCCATGGACAGTAACCCACCGGAACTGGTAAATCCACCGGTGGAAACGCCTTCCGTTGACCCAAATACCATTCGCGAATGGGACATTTCTCAAGCTTTCGCCGAAAAGGAAATGGACGGCCTTCTTGATCTTGAGCAGTGGGATACGCCAATGAACTGGATACCACTGCAAGCAGACGCTGGCGGTTTGACCAACATTGCTGAAGTCACGAATTTCCAAAGAGAAAGTGCTAATACGGTCTTCGTTCGCTACCTTATCGAGGCCACCCACCAACACACCAAAGCGTTACAGCTTGGTTTCAGCGATCGAGCTAGGGTCTTCTTCAATGGGCAAGTAATGTTTTCCGGTAACGATTCCTTCCGTACCCGAGACTATCGTTACCTCGGTACCATCGGTTATCATGATACAATTTACTTGCCTTTGAAGAAAGGGAAAAACGAACTCTGGATTGCCATATCCGAAAATTTTGGTGGCTGGGCGGTTCAGGGGCGCTGGTTGAATTTGGATGGGCTAGTTGCTCAATAGGCTATTCCCCAAATACCAAATGAGAAGGGATGCTACTCCTTTCAGAGCGGCACCCCTTTATCTTTCTTTAGCCTGATCTTCGCTTCTACGTTAGCGGAGGATATTGAAGTGTACCACAAATAAGGGCACCTACCAAGGTGAGGGTAATCGCCCAGTAACCAAAGTGGATCAATATATATTTCCATCCACGACGCTCAAAATTGGCAACAATACCTATAACGGGGAGGACTAGAAATAGTGAATTAATAAAGCCATGTAGTGCCCCGTGAGAATAAGACATATGCCGATCACCGTACTTGCCCATAAAGGCTATCAGATCATCTCTGACTGGACCGGCCTCCATAGCTTCAGGAAATAATAAGGAAGCCGTAGCAGCCTGATGAAATACCAGCGGAGTTTGTGCAAATACGAAAATGAAGGAGAGTAAATATGCCACCCCCATGATTACCGCCATATTACCTCCTTGCAGAGATTCCATCGTAAAGCCGTTCGTTTTCATCCAGGCGCCACCCACTACTTTAGGATGATAATAGGCCGCACCAACAACCATTGGTACCAGGGCGATAATAAAATACATGTAGAAGTTAATAGGAAACATTTCTCAAGTTTTGATAGGTTTGATAATTTGGTTTATCCAAACAAAAATAAACAAAAAAGAGCATTACTTTAGCAAGAAAACGATTTATGCGTTCTCTCACCATTGCATTACTGCTGGTATTTAGCACCAGTAATGCCTTCACACAGGCCAAAGAATCACTAATAGGAAGCTGGGAAATAACTTCGGCAGAAGACCCACTAAGCAATGAACTTGAATCCACTAAACCCTACATCCCCGGGACCCGGCTCCATTTCACAGAAGATTATTTAATCATCGAAAATAGTAGAACTGTCCAGACCTTCCCTGTGCAATACGGAGAGATGATCAGCTTTAGTGAATATACATTTGATCTTATCAATAATGAGTCACAGAAAATTACACTGATTTCAACCAATCAACGGACTAAAAAAATTCTCCGCTACTATCTCGAGCCAACTGATCCACTTTCGGCTGAGCGGTTGAGCCAAGCGCTAGATATCCCAACTGGACAATCTGCTTATGGTTTCTCCTACGAAGGGTTCTATCACCGTTTCGATTCCGAAGACAGCCTCTACCACTATTTTCGTTTCTATCCAGACGAGCGTCTGGTGCAATACAAGTCAAGCTATGGGCCAGAGGAACTGGTCTATTTCATTAATGCCCGTGCGGCAGGAGGTACTAAGCAATTAGAAGTCTTAGATACTCCAACACCTACAGTTGTTCGCCATTTAGCGCCCAAGCTTGTTCTGGAAGAGTCATCATATGTGCTTTATTCAGACTTGATCTTTAGCATTAATACCGACGGGACACCAGAAGTCTTACACAAAACTTTCTCGGTGGGGCAGGAAGATCAACCACTTTCAACCGAGACCTACGCTTTGGAGTTCTATCCTACATCTGAATTGTCCTATAATGTGGATATTCCTCAAGCACAACAACGGATGCCTCTGAATTTCAGCCCAATCAGCCGCGCACCTAGATCAATTAGTAAAGGACCAGAAGTATTTAAGATCGCTCCCGAAATGCCTCGATTCCCTGGTTGCGAAGCGGAAGAAGAATTGAAAGATCGGAAACGCTGTGCTCAGCAGGAGCTACTTAAGTATATATACAAAAACGTTAGGTATCCCGCTTCTGCCCACAAGCTAGGTGTGGAAGGTACTGTTGTCGTAAGCTTTACGGTACATAGCGATGGGACTATTGGTGATATCAGCTTGCCACGTGATATCGGTGGTGGCTGTGGTGAAGAGGGCCTACGAGTAGTAGGACAGATGCACTACCAGAATATCACTTGGATTCCTGCAAAAGACGGTCAAGGCAAGCCTATCAATTGTCGATTTAATAT
>JBCBWU010000351.1:0-4691 GCA_039816955.1 Bacteroidota bacterium | reverse complement strand
CGCCACTCTTCCAGGCCTGGCTAGGGCCTACCCAGGAGCCGTTGTCTTGCATACCACCACCTACATTGTAGGGGATATCCATATCGTGGTTGATGTGGTAGAACTGTGCAGCAGGAATATTGGTAACAAAGCGCCAAGTCTTACCTCGATCGCGGCTAATATTCAAACCACCATCGTTACCATTAATGAGGTAGTTCGGGTCCTCTGGATGAATCCAAAAAGCGTGATGATCTGGGTGTACGTTGGTGCCGTAGTCCATGATGACACGGAAGCTCTTACCGCCGTCCTCGCTTAAGCTTACGTAAGTGTAGAGATTATAAATCCGGTTTTCATTGATCGGATCTACATATAGTTCTGCGTAGTAAAAAGGACGGTTACCGATGTTCTTCTCACTGACCAGTTTCCACTTCTTACCACCATCCGTACTCTTGTACAGGCCATTCACTTTGGCCTCAACGAGTGCATACACAATGCTAGGATCACTTGGTGCAATGGCTAGGCCAATACGGCCTAGATCGCCTTTGGGCAAACCATCTTCCGCAGTACGCTCAGTCCAATTATCACCACCATCGTAGGTTACGTACAGTCCAGAGCCGGAGCCGCCAGAATTGAAGTACCATGGATCGCGATCGAACTCCCACATAGCAGCCAGTAACTTGTCGGGATTGGTAGGATCAACGACTAGATCACCAATACCAACGCCATCTCCTACCGAAAGAATGTGTTCCCAAGTGGCACCGCCGTCAGTAGTACGAAATACGCCTCGTTCTTCGTTAGGTCCCCAAATGGAGCCCATAGCGCCCACGTATACGACATCGGGATTATCGCGATGGATAATAATTCGGTGAATATTACGCGTGGCCTCCAGGCCAACCAGTTCCCAGGTATCGCCACCATCACGGCTTCGGTATAGGCCCTGACCACTATTGTGGCTATTACGTGGATTGCCTTCTCCAGTCCCTACCCAAATTTCATCTGGATTGCGCTGGTTGACTTTGATCGCGCCAATAGCTTGCAAGGGTTGATCATCGAAGATGGGTTTCCAATCGATACCTCCATCAGTGCTCTTCCAAACACCACCAGAAGCGTTGCCGACGTAGATGATATCTGGATCACTCAGATCTACATCAATCGCAGTTACCCGGCCACTCATACCAGCAGGGCCAATATTGCGAGGTGCCAAAGCCTCAAAATACTTGTGCTCAGGAAGGTCTTGTGCGTTAAGGCTTAGCGCCATTAACGGTAAGATGATAAATAGGACAAAATGTCTCATATGGTGAAAAGTATGTGTTCTTAATTGTAGGATAAACTGGGTAGCAGTCCAATAGTTGTCAGGTGGGGCGGTAAAGGAAGGCAATCGTGGGCGGATGCCCAAATAGCTTACTGCACGAATGGAGAAGTAGACTGCAAAGTGGGCTAAAACAGGAAGCCTGTGTCAATTAAACACAAATAATATTTTAATTTTATTTTGTTAAATTTTTAATTCATTTTCACTATATTGCATTCGAGTATCAAGAAAAGCCTCTCAATCATAGGCATATATTCCCTTTGCCATAAGCTACTTGTGGCAATCTAATCAGCGGTTTTTAATTCCCGGTTTTTCTGCTCGTTATAGGATTGTGTTGGTCTTAATAATGATTTGCCATTGTTAAGGGTGTGAATCCCATGCTGTTTTCCAGGGTTGGAAAATGGTCATGTCCCGGACCAGGAGAGGGTGGGCCCGCCGAAGGCGGTTTGCCCCAAATCAACTTCTCCCCCTGGACACCCCTCAAATATCATCCAACAAATCCGCCCGCTGCTCTTTCGACTCCTTCTGCTTACTCCGAATCACGATTGACAGTAACATCATCCAGGCCACTATCAAAAACGGAGCATTAAAGAATGGATAATAGGTCACCAATAGGATCACGATCATCTGTAGCGCCATCAGCCATAAGGTGAGATGTCTTCTGCGGTAATGCAGCAGCGCATACACTACAGCACTAATGAGTGCACAGACCGCTGGAGACCCTACCAAGTACCACCATACTAGGCGCCACCAACCCCCTCGGCCCTCCGCTTGGGCAAGTTCCCAAAGCCCCAATCCTACTCTGGTTCCAGTGAGCTTGAACACACCCACAAAAAACAGTACGATGATGATGATCCACAATGACCTGCGTTCTCTTTCCATAGCTCCTATATCTTTCCTTTTCCAAGGTAAAGATTAAACGAAAAAAAGCCCGAGTCGGTTATATCCGGCTCAGGCTTTGCATTTACAATCCAACAAGCGTTTTCAATGGTTTTTAGGGTTGGTGTTTGTCGTTGAGGTGATTTCGGTGTTTATCAGCTGGTTGGTTTTGAATACTACTTAGAGTTTGTAGGAAACGCCCAAGGTCAAGTAACCCAGGTTGCTGCCTAATTCGGCGTAAGCGCCCCAGTTTTCGTTGATGGCGTAGCGTGCACCTATGACTCCGGCCAAGACCATGGTACTACCACTCACATCTACTGCGTAAGCATCACCAGTACCGTCAAAGTTGACAAAAAGCATACCAAGCGATAGGCCGGCGTAAGCATCTAGCTTATCTGACTTGATAAAGTTGGGGTGCCAGGTAGCGCGGCCAGATACAAAGGTGTATTGGTACTTCCAGTTGTAGTCATAGAAGCTGTTGTAAGTAGCACTCTTGTAACCGATAGCTCCACCTACGGCGAGCTGACCGTTCAGAAAATCATTCTTGATACCGTGCATGTAGGAAGCAGATAAAATTGGTGTTTGACTGGAGTAATCAGCCCAGCCGCCCAGGCCAATGCCCGCTTGAATAAGTTGGGTTCCTTCTTCCATGCGCTGCGCAGCAACTTGAGTAGATACGCTAGCTAGTAAAGCAACAAGTAGGGTGAGGTTGAATAAGGTTTTCATCGTTGTAAGATTTTAGGTTTTGTTAATGGAAATTTCAGGTTTTGTGAAGAGGTCATTCCCTCTCTGCTGACACAAATATGGGGGGCTAAAGCGGGCCCTAGCTAGTGGTTTGCAGTGAAGTCTGAAAATGTAGTAGTGAAATGAGAAAAGGGGCTATCGTTGCCTTTTCGAGCATAAAAAAGCCCTGGCTTTAGCGGTATTCATAGGATAATTCTAAGGACTATCTACCACGAATGAATGCTTTGCTTTTAGTGATATACTCGCTTAGGTATTGGCTTCGGCTAAAATAACTCGGGGTACTTACCAACAACTCCTGATCAATATAGGAGGCTAGTCTGTTGATATAATCTAATAGCTCGTCTTTATCGGTATAGTTGATCTGATAGAGCTCAAGGCCAATGGGCAGGCGTTCCGCAAAGCCTTTTCGGTGAATAGTAGTCCCCTCTCTTTGATCTCTCTTTTGCATCTGCAGTACCAGATAGTCTTGCAGGATCCCCATAAGTAAATGCAGACCAATTAGGTGATCTTGTCGCATAAACTTCTTGACGCACTCAAACATTCTAAACCATAGTTCATCAACCTTTTTAAGCGGATATTTGGCTAATGATAAGCTAATGGGCTTGGACGCTGCCACCGATTGTTCTGATTGATACAATACCCGCACCTCCTTTATAATAGAAGATTCCTGACTGATCCAATAATCATGTGTGCAGAACTTAAGATCTAGCCGCTGTAGTTGATCATCAATTAAAAGGACCAAACGGATGGTACAGACGGATGCCGACCAATATTGCTCCTGACCAATAATGGGCCCCAAATCAGCAGTCACAGTTTTGATTGCCCCTTCCGACAAGGCAACTTTCGGTGGTGATACCAAAATCAAGTCGGTATCACTCCAAAAATCCACTTGGGCCATAGCAATCTTAGACCCCGTCAATAATATTTGTGAGACATGAATAGCGGGATGGTCCGTAAAGTAGGTGATAATTTTGGTCAGAAAATTCATGCTTGTTATTACGCTCCCCCCTTATCCTGATGTTCCTCCAGCATTACGTTGGCAATATTCGCGTAAGCAGCATCCCAAGCATCGGCTAGCGCGGGGGTCCAATCAATTTCTTCGATCTGGGCCAAGGTCCAAAAGAGTGCTTCGCCAATGAAGCGATAGTCTTCTTCCTTCACGTGATAGGCAATATGACGCCGGGCGAGTTCGCGTAATTCATTGTCTACACGCTGAAAATCATCCAGATTAGCGATAATATGGATGAGTATGGTCATCAATTTTCGAGTCTGCGCCGCCATATCATTCTTAAAGAGCGGACGCAACTGCGGGGCGATGGTAAATAGTCGTTGATAAAAGTTTTCCCCGGTGGATTGAGCAAGGGGTAGAATGTGCTGAATAGAATCCTGTACCAGTCTGATTTCCTCAGCAGTGAGCGATGATTGCATACTTTCGTCCTTCGTGCGATTCAGTTCAAAAGTAAGCACAAATTTGCGGAATATTATAGCTCTCTTTCGGGAAAAAACTGCCTTCCGATAGTACAGTAGGAGATAGCATTTATCCTTTCCACAAACCTCTTTACGCCGTGGCCTTTTAGTCAAAATGTAGTGAAAGCGGAAAAAATTGAAGTGAATCAGTCAAAAGCACGCCTATACCCTTATTTTCCAGTAGTGAACTACGCCTTTTTGCCCCCAAAGAGTGCTGGGTGAGTCCTAAATTTACTATTGAACTGATTTAAACTTTTCTAATGGCCTACGCCTCAATGCCTTACAGAACCTGGCTTCATCGTTTCCCTCGTCC
>JBCBWU010000350.1:0-4724 GCA_039816955.1 Bacteroidota bacterium | reverse complement strand
GAATTTAGGTTCCATAAGGGTTTGAGGCGCAATCCATTAGAAAAGTTTAAATCAGTTAAATGAAAGATGCAGTAAACGCTGCTAGAAAAATTGACCTAGATGGCTGGTAAGCTTCTTGACTCGAATGTAGTGATTGACTTGTTTAGGGAGGATTTAATTACAATAGAAAAACTTAAGAGCCTACCCCATATTTATATCCCCGTTATGGTCCTTGGTGAGCTTTTCTATGGTGCTAACCTTTCTAAGCAGATTGAAAAGCGCGTCGCACAGATTAGAACATTCGCGGCGAAAGTAACTGTTCTTAATTGTGATTCTGTTACAGCTGAAATGTATGGAGAAATTAAATCTCAATTAAGAAGAGACGGAAAGCCAATCCCTGAAAATGATATCTGGATCGCGGCATTGACAAAACAGTATAAATTGTCTATCCTCTCCAACGATAAACATTTCACTTACATCAAAGGCGTAAGAGTAGAGTCTTTGATGTAAAAGTTTCCAAGGGAGGGCGAGCTTTGACTTGCAATCCAGAGGAGAAAGGAATGTCAATATTTTAAGCTATTCCCTCCGGCGGAACACCACCCTCCCGCTTGATCCAAACATCCCGCTGTGGGAATGGAATACTAATATCGGCTTCACGGAAACGTTGATCGATAGCGAAGCGCAGGTCACTCTTCACATCTTCAATTTGGATCAGTTCCCGGGAGAAAAAGAGAATCTGAAAATCGAGTGAGGAATCACCAAAGTTGATAAAGCGGACCAGGGGTTTGGGGCGGCGAACTATCTTTGGATGATCTTCGGCTACGGCCTGTAAGATCTCTTTGACTAATGCCGTATCCGAACCGTAAGCCACACCTACGCTGACCGTAAAACGAGCCTTGGAATCGAAGTGACTCCAGTTAATGACGTTATCCGCGACCAGCTTCGAGTTGGGAACAATCACCGAAACATTATCGCGAGTTTCTATCAAAGAGGTCCGGATACCAATTTTCTTTACGGTGCCCACCAGGCCATTCATATCCACAATATCACCCAGTTCTACGGTTCGTTCAAAAAGGAGGATTATGCCACAAATAAGGTCATTAAACGTTTGTTGTAGACCCAGACCAATGCCTACCAAAAGCGCAGCAGCACCACCTAGTAGCACAGTCAGATTCACACCCACATACTGTAGGGTGGCCAGAATGGCAATGACCAGAACGAAGTAAGTCAGTAAGCGATTAATAGCGTATTGACTACCGACGTTGATCTCCCGTTGCTTGTAATATGGGTAGAGGATGATCTCCGTCAAAACCCACAATAAAAGGCGAGTAAATAGTAAGATCAGCGCGGCGGAAAGCACCTTATTTAGTGAACTGTTGCTCTCTGACCAAGGGATTGGGATTTCAAAATCCAGACCGAGTTGCTGAATGATAAAGGTTAGGGCAATCAAGTAGACAATAGGCTGCACAATATGGCTAACCCTTACTTTTTGGCCACCCGCCTGAATTTGATACAACCCTCCCTCCTGAATCTGTTGTTCCCGCCTTTGCTGATAGCGGCGGGTCAGGATATCAGAAAGGCCTTCGTCTACTAGCCGTGCTACGTAGTAAATAAGGAAGGCCTCAATTAGGGTAGACAGCTTCAAGCGGGTGAAAATACTGCCTGGAGTATCACTAAAGGCAAAGTCGACAGGGATGCCAAGGACAATAATCAGCAATGCGATAAGCACGAGGCATACTGCCGTAAGACGTCGAATACGACGACGCCCCTTTTCGGACGCCACTTCTTGTTCGAAGAAGCGATCCAACCACTTGCGCCGCAGCATATAGGATAAGCCATACAACAACAATAGTGCGATAACTACGGAAAGCAGTCGCCCCAGTATGATCGTTTGCTTACCGATCTGTAGAACTTCTTGTCCCCAAAATTCCTCAAATCCCATAGGTGGATACGTTGTTGGTGCTAGTGCGCCAGCGTAGCGCAGGATGCATCAGGCAAAATAAGAAGTTATGTTGTACTTCTGAAGAGCCTCAAGTTGGGAATTAAAGGACGCAGTACCACAAAGTGAATTATTCAGCGGTTACTTATCTTTGCACCTTCTAACGCCAAAGCATATGTTGAGAGGTCTGGCCTGGGGGTTTTCGGTGGTTTTCCATCCTTTGTTAATACCAACTTACATGTTGGTACTCTTGCTATTGGTCAATCCTTATCTTTTTGGGGTGAGCAATCTCTGGGATGAGGGTTCAAAGATGCTATTACTGCTCGTTTTTCTTTACACTTTTTTTATTCCCGCCATATCAATTATGGTCATGTACTTCCTGGGGATGGTACAGGATGTACAAGCGCGTGAGCGGGAAGATCGCATTGGTCCGTACCTGATCACGGGGATGCTGTATCTCTGGGTGTATTATAATTTCTCGCAAACGGGACAACTGCCACCAGCTTATGTTTCCTTCATGTTGGGTATTGTTATCGCGCTTTTTATCAGTTTTATCATTAATATCTTCTCTAAAATTAGTGCTCACGCCGTGGGTATGGGGGGACTCATTGCTGTGGTCATCATTACTATGGTCTGGTTCAGTTATGGGAGTTTTACCATGGCTTGGCTCAACGGAGGTGTTCTTGAGGTAAGCATGCTCCATTTACTCATGATCACTCTAGTGCTAGCTGGTGCAGTAGGTACTTCCCGCTTGTTGCTAAAGGTGCATGAGCCTAGTGATGTGTACGGTGGTTACTTTATTGGCTTCGTGACGCAGTTCTTTGCGTTTGCGTATGTGTTTTAGCGAGCACCTCGATAATGCTTTCTGCAATTTTGCGGTTGTTGACCAGTTTAGGCACCTTGGCTTGCCCACCTAGTCGTTTGGTTTCCTTTAACCACGCTTGGAAAAATCCGTTCGGCAAAAGGATAACATCCAATTGCTGAATGGCGAAATCGCGTGCCCGCTTTTGGTCATAGTTGGAGTTCTCGCGGCGCATGGCCTGATCCAAGAGCTCAGCAAATTGAGTCAGATCCGATGGTGGGACAGCGAACTCAATGAACCACTGGTGTCGTCCTTTTTCTTTTACCTGCACGTATTGTGGTGCTATGCTATAGTCGCGTATTACCGCTTGCGTTTGCCGGCAGGCAGAAATCAGTGCTTGCTCTACCTGACTCTGCTGTAGATCCTCCCCAAAGGCATTAATATACTCTTGCACTCGGCCTGTAATCTTGATCCTAAATGGGAAGACTTCCGTAAAGGTGATCACATCGCCAATCACGTAACGATATAAGCCAGCGTTTGTGGTAATGAGCATTACGTACGGAATACCTGCCTGTACTTGATCTAGGCGTATAGCGGCGGCGTATTGGCCTTCTTGGTAATCTTCAAGGGTGAGAAACTCGTAGAAAACGGCATTATTCAGTAACAATAGTAAGTCGTTCTTAGCTAACTGATCCTGAATAGCAAAGTAACCTTCGGAGGCATTGTATACTTCGTGGTAAAGGAAATCTGATTTTGGAATGAGGGCCTCAAACTGTTTCCGATAGGGCTCAAAACGTACTCCACCGTGGATATAAGCTTGCAGATCAGGCCATATCTCAACTAAATTGTCGGCACCCGTTTTTTCCAGAATAAGGCGGTAAAGGGAGAGGTTCCAGGTAGGAACACCACCAAGCATCGTGATATTCCTTTGTCGTGCTGCTATTGCTGCTGTTTTCTGAATTTTCTCTTCGTAGTCAGGTAGTGTAGCCGTAGGGATATCCGGATAGTAGAAAGGACGTAGTAGCAGTGGGATACTGTGAATGATAATGCCAGATACATCAGCCAAGTTGATGTTCGTATCCTGGTATTTGCCGTAAACTCCGCCTCCAATCAGCAGATTGCGCTGGGCAAAAATGCGCATGTTTTCGTGGTGGGCGTAGAGCGTAGCCAGGGTGTACCAAGCCGCCTTAAAGTGGCAGCGTCGTAAGGTGTTTCGGGGAATTGGAATATACTTGCTCGTCCCACTTGTTGTACCAGCTGTTTTGGCCAGCCAGTTTACTTTACCGGTGGTCAATACATCACTTTCGCCAGCAATGATTTTTTCTATGTAAGGCCACAAATCATCGTAAGAATGAACGGGAACTCGTGCTGCGAAGGTCTCCTGATCTTTTATACTGCGAAAGTCATACTGTTTTCCAAAGATCGTATTGGCATTAGGTCCCATTAAGCGCATAAACTCCTGCTGTTGTAAGTGTAGGGGACGCTTGTAATGCGCCTGCAAGTCTGCCTCGTGAAACTTCAGGTAGTTTTTAAAAAGACCATTAATCCAATCGCTAATCATGAGTTAGAAGCTTGGCTGATTATTTGCTAGATGGGTCTTAGCGTAAAGGACAGTAATGACAATATCTTGTTTTTGTTGGGCCATGTCAATAGCCGACTAGTGTATAGAGTACAATATTACCAAGAATTGATTTTATACTACTTGTTAGAGTCTGTGAGATTCCATAAAACTCACAAAACAACACTAATAACCCCCTATTGTAGGACTCTTCTACACCGGCAGTGATCTATTGTGGTGAACATTGTTAGAAGCTGTCCAGTTCGGGTTGAATTCCCGCCAGTTACTTCTATATTTGTGGCCAATCATCAAGCACAATAATCTCATGTACAAAGGGAAAAAAGTGATTGCAGTTTTGCCGGCCTACAATGCGGCCCTCACCCTGGAGAAGACCTATCAGGAGATTCCTTTTGATCTAGTCGACGAGGTTATTCTGTGCGATGATG